>JALHOE010000074.1 GCA_022843175.1 Deltaproteobacteria bacterium | reverse complement strand
GAGCCGACCGTGATGACGTTCGCGCCGTTGACCTTGGTGCGCATCGCCGAGTCGACGCTCTTCTCGGAGATGTTCGCCATCACCGGATAGGGAATCGGCAGCGGGCTCGGCGCCGCGGGGGTGGTGCAGACGCTGACCGCGCACGGAGTCATGGCGTGCCCCGATTTCTCGGTGATCACGTCCATGCTGACGGCGGTGACGTCTCCCATGCGCCGACCGACATGTTTATCACACGTGGCCGGGCAGCCGTCGCCTCAGAGCCAGCCGCCGATGCCCGCCGACATCTCGGCGCGGATTCCCGGCAGCTCCGCGCCGCCGGCGTAGTTGCGCGTGACGGAGTACTGCAGCCCGCCGATGCCGCCCATCAAGTAGACGCCCTTGGTCAGGTTGACGACGAGCTGCGGATCGAGGGCGACGATGACGGAGGTGGGATCGTCCTGTTCGGGCATCGGAGTACGGGTCAGCCCGACGCGCGCGATCGGCCAGAAGGCTGCGCGGTCGCCGAGCGGGATGGCGTAGCCGACGCGCGCGAAGCCGCCGTGGGTGAGGTAGTCCCATTTGCCGACGCCGTAGGGATCACGGCGCTCGAGGTGCCACACGGTGAAGGGCGCGGACACGCCGAGCGAGAGGCCGCGCGCGACGAAGACGTCGATGGAGGGAGTCAGGCTCGCGGCGGTCGTCGTCTGCGAGCCGCTCCTGTCGTCGTAGCTCCAGGACGAATGCGACGCGCCGAGCTGGACCCCGACACCCACCGTGCCGGCCTCGCCGATCGTGTTGGAGGGAGGGGCCTCCGCCGCGGACGCGGTGGCCGAGAGCGTGACCGAGACTGCAAGGATGAAGAGCGTTCTCATGTCTCCCCGAACGTGTTGCCGAGAGCGTGATGTTCCCGCACGCCGAACGATTGCCGTCATGGCGAAGCGACGAAGGGCGCCGCCAGAATGTCATCACGCGGATCAATCCCCGCGCAGTGCGACAAATTGCGCGACGTCGCGACCGAGCAGCGAGTGCTCCGACTCCTCGCGCGCGATCCGCGCGAGCACGGCGGCCACGGTCGGATCGGAGGCGACCTCGCGACGCGCGCGCTCGGCCGCGAGCCCCTCGCCGATCAGACCGTCGCGGACCGACTCGCGCAGCACCCGCGCCGCGTCGGTCGTGCCGAGGGGCCCGGGGCCGATCGCGCGTCCGGCGTACGCCGAGGCGAGCGAGAAGCACAGGCGTGCGTGCTCGATCTCCTCGAGCGCCGCGCGGTGCGCGCGCGCGATCAGCTCGGGCGGCGCGCCGAGCGCGACGAGGTCGAGCGACAGCTGCGCGAACGCCGGGATCGACGCGTGCTCCTCGAGCGCCTCGCGGGTGAAGCGCTCGGCGAGCGCTGCGCGGGCTTCTTCGTCGAGACCGTCGAGCGCGGGCGCGACCTCGGGGTCGATCCATCCGCGGTCCGTGCTCCGCTCGGCGAGCAGCTTGCGACCACGGACGCGGAACGGTCGCCCGTGCGGGCCGCCGCCGGCTACGAGCAGGAAGCCGAACGCCCAGCCCGCGGCGCCCGTCGCCAACGCGAGCACCGACAGCACGACCGACACCCACCCGAGCGCGGCGGACTCGCCGGCGCGGCCGGCCACGATGATCGCGCGGATGGCGAAGACCATCGCGGCGATCCAGATCACGGCGCCGAGGGGCCCGAGCCACATGATCGTGGTGCCGTAGGCGCGCGGGCCGAAGACAAGCGGCATGATCGCGAACACCAGGGGCATCGCCAGGAGCACGAAGAGCGAGAGCGCAAGAGCGCCCAGGCCCTGCTTAACGGACGGCTGCATCGCGCGAATCGAACCATCACCCTCGGTGCGCGTCGATCGCACGAAGAGCGTTGGGGCAACCGCGCGCATACGCGCGGGGCCCCGTCGTCTCTGGTTTCACCGGACGAACGATCGTCACCTCGATGTGCCCCCACCCCCACCCCTGGCGACGATGTAGTTTCACCTGAATTCTCGCAGATTTCGCGCGGCATACGCAGTGCAGTGCCCTCCGCTCGATGAACCGAGCTCACCTCTTCGCCATCCTCGCCATCGGCCTTCTCGCTCCCGCGTGCGTCGCCAACGGCACCGACGCAGAGGACGAGCCCTGGGAGGGCGCGACCGACGACGACGAGCGCGGCGCGCAGACCGAGTCGTCCGCCACTCCGAACTTCCAGCTGCCGTTCCCCTGCGGTCAGGGCTGGCTCGGATCGACGCGCACCGATCACAGCCCGCAGCTCGCAGTCGACTTCAACCGCACCGACGATCTCGGCGACACCGTCGTCGCCGCCGCGTCGGGCACCATCTCGCGGGTCAGCAACCTCGGGAACACCAGCTACGGCCGCTGGATCGAGATCAACCACGGCAACGGCTACACCACGCGCTACGCGCACCTCGCGACGCAGGTCGTGAGCGTCGGCCAACGGGTGGCTCGCGGGCAGAAGATTGGCACAGTCGGCAACACCGGCGGTTCGACCGGTCCGCACCTCCACTACGAGCAGCGCCGCTACGGCTACACGCAGACGGCGAAGTTCAACGGCAGCTCGGCCCGCTACTGGGGCACCTACTCGTACGCGAGCAAGAACTGCAGCACCGATGGCGGCGGCGGTGGTGGTGGCGGCAGCGGGAACGGCCGCATCGACACGCCGTCGGGCGTTCGCCTCACGATCCGCTCGGGTCCGGGCACCGGCTTCGCGTCGGTGGGCTCGCTCGCGGACGGCGCGCGCGTGACGATCACCTGCCAGAAGCAGGGCCAAAAGGTGACCGGCACGTTCGGGACCTCGACGCTCTGGGACAAGGTCGCCGGCGGCTACGTCTCCGACGCCTACGTCTACACGGGCACTGACGGCCGCGTCGCGCCGAACTGCCCCTAGTCGCCGGTCACTTGATCGGGCTGATGCAGCACCCCGCGACGCATACGAGCGGCGAGCAGCAGTCCGCGCTCGTTCCGCAGTTGCCGCCGCACGAACCGCCGTTGCACGCTTGATTGCCGCAGTCGCGACACGAGGTGCAAGCGGTCTTCGGCTGCCCGCACGCCGCGGGCGGCGCGGCGTCCGGAACGCCGGCGTCGGTCGACGGCGGCGGCGTCTTGGGACAGTCGTCCCCCTTCTTGACGACGTTGCGGTCGTAGTGGAGCAGCAACAGCGACTTCGACTCGAAGTCGTTGGCGAACACCGCGCCGAACGCCTCGGTCTCGCTCTCCCAGACCACCTTGGCGTTGCCCGCCCACAGGTTGCCGGCGATGAGGAGCGACGAGCTGACGACGAGCGGCGAGGTGCCGCCGACGTACACCCGCGTCGATGCCGGTGCGTTGGTCGAGCCGATGCGTAGGTTGGAGCTCGCGCGGATCGTGCCCGAGACGAACAGGTCGAGCTCCGACTTGCTGTCGAGCGCGATCGCGAGGTTCGCGCCCGCGTCGATGTCGCCGTCGACGTAGATCGCGGTGCGGCCGTGCACGACGATGGCGGAGCCGGTCGTGAGCTTGAAGCCGTTGATGTAGTAGTGGCCGCACGGCAAATCGATGCGGTCGGGGTGGCCGGCCTTGCTCAGCACATCGGGCGAGAGACCGATCGCAGCGTTGTCGTTCGCCGTCTTGTGCGCGGCCACGATCGCGCCGACGTTCAGCTTCGAGGTGCACGCGCACGGCGGCGGAACGGTGATGGCGGCCTTGTCGTCGAGCGTCCCGATCGAGCCCGAGCCCTTGGCGGCGCCCGGAGAGATGTGCAGCGTGCCCGTGACGTTGAGCTTGCCGTTGATCGCGCCCGCGACGTAGGCGTCGCGCTTCGCTGCCATGTCGGCCACCGTCATCGGACCGCCGGAGCGCACGTCGTGGTGCACCGACGAGACCGAGGTCGCCTCGATGCCCATCGACTTCGACGCGCCCCACAGCTGCCCGTAGACGTCGGCCTGGCTGCTGGCGCGCACGCGACCGTTGGCGCCGACACCGGCTCCGAGCTCACCGGGCTTGTAGGGTCCCTTCGAGCTGTCGAACCCGTCGACGAACGCACGACCGGTGAACGCGACGTCGGTGCAGGAGCAGACCGCCCACGTGAAGGTGGTGGACGCGAGGTCGCCCGCGCACGGCGCCTTGCCGGAGCCCTCGATGGTGAGCAACGGGCCGAGCCCGTCCGCGCATTTGGGCGGCGCGGGGAAGACCGTCGCGGGCTTGCAGGCCCCGTCCACGCACGCCGTGCCGGCCGCGCACTTGGTCCCGCACATGCCGCAGTGGTCGTTGTCGGTCTTGGCGTCGATGCAGCGCCCGGCGCACGGCGTGAGTCCCGGCATGCACTTGTCTGCGCAGGCTCCGGCGGAGCACACCGACGGGGGCGCGCACTTCACGCCGCACGCGCCGCAATTGGCGGGATCGTTGGCGGTCCAGACGCAGACGCCGCCGCAGTTCGCGTGATACGGCGGACACGTCGTGGCCGCGGAGTCGCCGGCGGGCGCGTCGCCGGCCAGCCCGGTGTCCGTCCCCGTCTCGTCCGCGCCGTCGGGCGTCGTCGCGTCGTCGATCGACGCGTCCGCGTTCGGATCCGGCGCCGCGTCGGCGCTGCCGCCGCAGCCCCAAAGGAGCAAGACCCCGACCGAGAGTGAGCGGCTGCGACGAAACATGGGCCTCCGTGCGGCGCAGGGCCGCCGACGGAAGCGCTAGTACCGCGAGGCCCTACGCATCAGGCAGGCTGCTCGATCATTGCTCCCGAGCGACCGGCTCGTCGCCCTGGGGATGGGGGACCTGCTTCTCGAATTCGGTCCCCGGGCCGGGCGGCATCTCCGCCGGCTGCGGCGAGGGATCGGGCAACGGCTGGGGCTGCGGCGGCTGCGGATTCGGTTCGAACGGGTTCGGCGAGGGCGTGCTCGGTGTCGACATGCCCGTTGGATGCTCGGCGCGGGACGAGTAGCCCAGCGCGTGTGCACGCTCTACCGCGACAACTCGAGAAACACCCGACCGAGCGCGGCGGGGAGCTCGTCCGGGCGCCGGAGCAGCGCGTGGCGGCCCGCGCCGAACATCTGCGAGAAGTGCACGCGGGACGCCGCCTCGATCGCGAGCGCGACCACGTCGACCGACTCGGCGCGCGCCTCGCGCACCGCTTGGCGAACGTCGGCGATCCCATAGCGCCCCTCGTATTGATCGGTGTCGGTGGGCTTCGCGTCGGAGATGAGGAGCAGCACGCGACGACGGGCGCCGGCCGCGACGAGCTTTGCCGTGCCGTGCCGCAGCGCCGGGCCGATGCGCGTGTAGCCCGTGGGCTCGATCGACAGCAAGCGGCGCGCGGCGAGCGTCCAGGCGTCATCGAAGCGCTTGGCGAGGATGAACCGGCAGTCGCGGCGCGTGTTGCTGTGGAAGGCGGCGACCATCGTGCGCATGCGCGCGTCGTGGAGCGCGGCGCCGAGCACCACGATCGACTGGCGCGCGACGTCGATCACGCGGCGGTTTTGCACCCACGCGTCGGTGGAGAGGCTCGCGTCGAGGAGCACCAGCACGTCGACGTCCGGCGGGCGTCGACGCCGCGACACGTAGAGTTTGTCGGGCGGCGTCGCCGACGCAGCGAGCGCGGCGTGACGATCGACGATCGCATCGAGATCGAGCTCACTGCCGTCCGGCTGGCGCGGGCGCGGCGCGTGGGCGCGATCGATCCGCGCGAGCTCGGCCTCGATGGCGCGGATCTCCCGCGCCCTGCGCGCAGTCAGCGCGCGCACCTCGGCGGCGGCGCGCGTCGCGTCGACCGCGGGCGCCACCTGCTCGAAGACGCTGCACCAGTTACGGCGATACGCGCGCTCCCTCTCGTCCCACTCGTCGTAGTGGACCCCCGCCGCCGCGGCGCCCGCGTCTGTCTCGACGACCTGCCCCTCGATCTGCAGATCGGCGCGGTAGATCGAGCGCGCGCGCTGGCTGGAACGGACGACCTCCTCGAGCTCGAGCTCATCGAGCGCCTCGCCGTGCTCGGCCATCTCGTCGCTCGCGTCCGCGCGCTTGCTGCCGCCCTTGCGCTCCTCGGCGGTGTGCACCTTCTCGAACGAGTGCACGAGCGGGTTCTCGCCCTGCTTCTGCTCCTCCAGCTCGATCCGACGCTTCGCGTGGACGTTCTTCGCCTTGCGCTCGGTGCCGCTCGCACCCTCGGCGCCATGCGAGAGCGGCAGCGCGCGTGGCTTGGATTCGCGGCGTGGCAGGAGGCCGAACAGCTTCGACGGCTCGGTGGTCTTCGCGAGCCGTTCGTAGAGCGCGCGCGCGCCCGGGAGCTCCGCGAACAGCGCCTCCTGAATCATCTCGGCGGCGGCGAGGGACGCGGCCACCTCGCCCTCGGGCGCGTCCCTCGGCGACATGAGACCGAGACGGAGGGCCGTGGCCTGGTGGATCACGCGATAGAGCCAGGCGTCCTCGGGCGCGTCGAGCACCTCGGGGACCCCCAGCGCCGCCCCCTCGCCACCCGCGGTCGTCAGCGTGACGGCGCGCTCGGCGACCAGGCTCGCGAGCAGGGTCAGCTCGGCGCGCCGCGGCGCGAGGGGGACGCCGATCGGCGCCGGCTCCTCGCGCTGAAACAGCCGAAAGACGCGGCCGAAGAGCTTCTGGTCCCAGGACATCAGAAGGTGAGATCGGCGAGGTCCTGGAGGGCCGCGGCGGTGGGGCGATCGTCGGTGAGCGACTCGACGATCGCGGCGCTGCACGCGAGCCGCGGGGGAACGCCGCGCACCATGAGCTGCGCGGCGGCGACGAGGAGCCGGGTGGAGACCGTCTCGGCGAGCGCGAGCTCCTCGAGCTTGCGGATCTTGCCGGCGAGCGCGACGAGCTTGCCCGCGCGCGCGGCGTCGACGCCGGACTCGGTGGCGACGATCTCGGCCTCGATCGCCGGCGCCGGGTAATCGAACGCGAGCGAGATGAACCGCTGCCGCGTCGACGGCTTGAGCTCCTTGAACCCGCGGCGGTACCCGGGGTTGAAGCTGACGACCAGCATGAACGACGGCGGCGCATGGATCGACTCGTTGTGCCGGTCGAGGTGTAGCTCGCGACGGTGATCGGAGAGCGGGTGGAGCACGACCACGACGTCCTCGCGCGCCTCGGCGATCTCGTCGAGGTAGAGGATCGCGCCCTCGCGCACCGCGCGGGTGACGGGGCCGTCCTGCCAGACCGTGTCGCCGCCGCGGACGAGCCAGCGGCCGAGGAGATCGCTCGCGCTCGTCTCGTCGTTGCAGGCGACCGTGACGAGCGGTCGAGAGACCTTGTGCGCCATCGCCTCGACGAAGCGCGACTTCCCGCTCCCGGTCGGCCCCTTGAGGAGCAACGGGAGCTTCGCTTCGCGGGCGTGCTCGAAGATCTCGACCTCGCGCGCGACCGGCCGGTAGTACGGAGCCGCGCGCTCGGTCATGCCGGCTGCTCGACGACGACGGCGGGTGCGGCGGGCGCCGGCTCCACCAGCTCCTCGCCGCGCGCCTGCAGCTCTCCTCGCGGCCAGCCGTGACGGATGAAGTTGTAGACGAACGCGGAGATGCCCAGCGTGAACAGCGACGCCGCGAGGATGAGGCCGTAGAAGTGGACCTCGATCTCCTTCTGCACGGTGATGAAGTCCATCCCGACGCGACGCTCGAGGTACACCTGCGTGACCCCGGCCACCGCGAACGCGAGCGTCATCGACACCATCCCGATGTTCGACGCCCAGAACGCCCACGAGGCCGCCGGCGCGTCGTAGAGCTTGCGCCCGGTGAGCAGCGGCATCGCGTAGGTGATGACCGCGAGGACGATCATCGCGTAAGCGCCCCAGAACGCCATGTGCCCGTGCATCGCCGTGACGAGCGTGCCGTGGGTGTAGACGTTGACCTGCGGGAGCGTGTGCGCGAACCCGAGGAAGCCCGCGCCGACGAAGGACATGATCGCGCAGCCGACGGTCCAGTTGAGCGACATCTTGTTGGGGTGATTGCGCCCTCCCCGCCGCGCCATCGAGACCGCGTAGATGGCCATGCCGAGGAACGCGAGCGGCTCGAGCGCGCTGAACACGCCGCCGACCCACTTCCAGTACGAGGGCGTGCCGATGAAGTAGTAGTGATGGCCGGTGCCGAGGATCCCCGAGAGGAACGTGAGCCCGACGATCACGTAGAGCCACTTCTCGATCACCTCGCGGTCGACGCCGGTGAGCTTGATCAGCAGGTAGGAGAGGATCCCGCCCATGATCAGCTCCCACACCCCCTCGACCCAGAGGTGAACGACCCACCATCGCCAATACGAGTCGATGGTCTGGTTCTTCGTCGGGAGCATGCCGGGCAGGTAGAGCAGCGCGGCGCTCGCGAGCCCGAACAGGAGCACCCACGAGGTCGTCGTGCGACGGCGTCCCTTGAACACCGTCATCCCCACGTTGCCGACGAACAGGAGCACGTCGATGACCACGAGGAAGTCGAGCGGCAGCGGGATCTCGAGGAACTTGCGGCCCTCCCACCACTTGAGGTGGAAGCCGGCGATCGCGATCACGCCGACGGCGACGAACCCGATCACCTGCACGTAGGCGAGCTTCGGCCACATGAGCTCGCGGTCGGTCTCTTCGGGAATGATGTAGTACGCCGCGCCCATGAACCCGAGGAGCAGCCACATCAAGAGCAGGTTGGTGTGCGTCGTGCGGGCGACGTGGAACGGGATCACGCGGTGGAGCACGTCGAAGCCGGCGTGCGCGAACGCCATGATGAACCCGTAGACGATCTGCAGCGACAGGAGCAGCATGCTCGCGGCGAAGCACCAGTAGGCAACGCGTTGGGACTCGTATTTCACGGCTTCACCTCGGTCTTGAGCTGCGAGAGGAACGCGGTGAGCTCGTTGATCTGCTCGTCGGTGAGCGGGAGCTTCGGCATCTTCGCGCCCGCCTTCACCGCGGCGGGGTCGTGGAGCCACTTGTTGATGTAGGCAGCGTCGTAGCGGGAGCCGACCATGTCGAGCGGCGGCCCGACCTGCCCGCCCTGCCCGCCGAGCGAGTGACACGCGATGCAGAGCTGGTTGTAGACCTGCGGTCGGTTGCTCGCGCCCGCCACCGCCGGCGTGCCCGCCGCGGCCGTCGGCACCGCGATCGGGTTGAGGGAGGGACGCGGCGGGAAGCCCTGCAGGTTCATCTTCCCGATCCACTTGAAGAACGCGATGAAGTCGTCGAGGTCCTTGTCGGAGAGGTCGACCTTCTGCATCTTGCGCTCGCCGGGATACATCCCCTCCGGGTCCTTGAGCATCGCGCGGATGAACGCCTCGCCGCGGCGCTCGAACACCTTGGTGAGCTCCGGCGCGTAGTACGCACCCTCGCCGAGCAGCGTGTGGCAGCCCATGCAGTTGTGGTGCTCCCAGAGCTGCTTGCCGCGCACGACCGCGGGCGACAGCTCCGACTCGTTGGTCAACCCGGGAACCTGACGGAAGCTGTCGATCGTCAGACCGATGAAGGCGAGCGAGCACACCCCCGTCCCGACTACGAAGAACGCTCGGGCTGCCGACTTGGTGAGCATCGACCGCATGGGATGGGCATCGCGCGAGGCCATCGCGGCGCGTGCACAAATAGGTTCGCTTGCGTCCGAAACGGGCGCACACTGCGCGCGTCGAACAGGCCCCATTTCCTCACGAGGTCACCCCCATGCGTCTTCCGCTCGTCGCTCTCGTTTGCGCAGCGCTGTTCTCTCTCGCCTGCTCCAAGAAGGAAGAAGGCGGCACCGGCTCCACGGCGGCGAAGGTCACACCCGAGGCCGAAGAGGTGTTCACCCAGCGCTGCTCGACCTGCCACGGCACCGACGGCAAGGGCAGCGGCCCGGCGGCGGCGAACCTCAACCCCAAGCCGCGCGACTACACCGACTCGGCGTGGCAGGGCAGCGTGACGGACGACGCGCTCCGCACCACGATCGTCAAGGGCGGCGCCGCGGTCGGAAAGAGCCCGCTCATGCCGCCGAACCCCGATCTCGAGAGCAAGCCGGCGGTGGTCGACGGCCTCGTCGCGAAGATTCGCTCGTTCAAGAAGTGATCACACCGACGGCCGTTCGGCTCGTGGGCGGAGGTTCCACTGCCGCCGAGGGCTCGCTAGCCGAACAGCATTGCCGGTTAGGCGCTCGCTGACGCGCGCGCCTATCTGAGCAGGCGCGCGCGTCGGCGGGCGCCTAGCCTGCTTCACAGCCAGCGCCGGGTGAGCTCCGCGAGCTTCGCCTCGTGCGTCGCCTTGTCCCCGCAGATCGCCCGCGCCGCGCCCTCGCGCTCGGCGTAGGCGTTGAGGATCGCGGTGTCGCGGAGCGGGCCGAGCAGGCGCTCGGCCATCACGAACAACACCATGTTCTCCTTGGCGATGTGCTGCTCGAGGAGCGTCGCGAAGTTGCGCGCGCCCTCGACGAATCCGCGGCGGCCGGTGGGCGTGGCGAGCGCGGGGATCGCCGCGAGCATCTTGGCCACTTGCTCCCGCCCGCGCTCGTGCTCGAACAACATCACGCCGATCGGCCCGCCGTCGCGCGGCAGGCCGGCCTCTTCCATCGCGGGGAACAGCACGTGTTCCTCCTTCGCGTGATGGAGGCCGTCGGCGTAGAAGCGAATGAAGTCGACGATGGCCGTCGCGTCCTCGACGGGCACGGCAGCGCCGTCGTCGAGCTTGTTCGCCATCGCCTCGAGGATCGCGCAGCCGCGCAGGATGTGATCGTGCTCGGCGCGCAGGACGTCGGTGGGTCGCATGCTCGAAGACTTGCGTCGTTCGGCGGTGACGACCATGACGCCCGTCAGGCGTGGGCCGAGGGCGCGATGCGCGCGTCGCCGAGCTTCCGCAGTTGCTCGGGGCGAACGGCGCCGAGCAACGCCGTGCCGATCGCGCCCGCGAAGATGCCGCGCGGATCGGCCACGATGGTCGACGCCACCGCCTTCGGTCCGCGCTTCTCGCCCGCGATGACCTCGCGCAGCGCGGCGACGAGGCCGTCGTCGACCGCGAGCCCGCCGGTGATCACGACCTTGCCGTCGCCGCCGATCGCCCGGAGCAGGCGGAGCAAGCGGCCGGCGAGGCTCAGGTGAATCCCCTTGAGGATGTCGGCGGCGGAGATCCCCCGGCTGACCATGTTGATCACGTCGGTCTCGGCGAGCACCGCGCAGATGCTCGACACCTCCTCGCCGGACTTCGACTGCTTGGACAGCTCGCCGACGTCCTCGAGCGGCACCCCGAGGTAGCGCGCGATGTTCTCGATGAACTGGCCGCTGCCGCTCGCGCACTGGCTGGTCATGCGATGGCGAAGGACCTTGCCGCGCGGGTCCATGCGGATCGCGCGCGCGTGCAGCGCGCCGACGTCGAGCGCGGCGATGGCCTCCGGGTCGAGGAACAGCGCGCCGCGGGCGTGCGCCGTCATCCCATAGAAGTGGCCGGTGATCCCGTCGAGCAGCTCGGCCTCTCCGGTGGAGGCGATGTAATCGAAGGGCGCCGGCGTCTCGGCGTCGCGCGGCGGACACGGGACCTTGGCGATCGCGCACGCCTCCTCCAGCGCCGAGCGCGCGACGTCGCGCATATTGCGGCGGCGGATGCGCTGCACCGACGTCGCGAGCACCTCGCCGTCGTCACCGGCGTTGCTCGCGACGATCGTCGCCTTCACCGAGCTCGACCCCACATCCATACCAGCGGTCAGGTGACGCATGGAGCCTCCATCAGGCACGTCAGGCACAAGAGGCGCAGGCCGGGGCGGTCATCGGCACGAGGTCGCCCGGCGGCAGGTTCTCGACCGCGTTGAACGACGGCAAGAGGTGGGGGCTGCCCGCGCGCAGATCGTCGAGCGCGTACAGCGCGGCCCCGAGCGCGCCCATGAAGATCGAGTCGGTGTCGATGTTGACGGTGATGTCCGGGCCGTAGCTCTCGGCCACGAGCTCGCGGATCAGCTTCACCGCCATCCCGTTGCGGCACACGCCGCCGGTGAAGGTGAACTCGTTGAACACGCCGCCCGAGCGCGCGAGGATCGACATCGCCCGCAGCATGATCCCGCGGTGGAGCCCGGCGAGGATGTCCTCGCGCTTCTGCCCGAGCGACAGCCGTTCGCGCAGCTCGGCGCCCGCGAACACCGTGCAGGTGGAGTTCACCTGCACGACGCGCGAGGCCTGGAGCGCGAGCGGTCCGAGCTCGTGCAGGCCGATGCCGAGCTCGTCGGCGATGTAGCCGAGGTAGCGTCCGCAGCCGGCGGCGCAGCGGTCGTTCATCTGGAACGACGTCACCACGCCGTGCTGGTCGACCTGGATGCCCTTGGTGTCCTGCCCGCCGACGTCGAGCACCGTGCGGGTGCCGGGGAACTGCCGGTGCGCGCCGCGGCCGTGGCAGAGGATCTCGCTGCGGATCGCCGACTTGGGGAACGGGAGCGTCTGCCTCCCGTAACCGGTGCCGGTGAACGCGATCTCCTCGAGCGGCTCGTTGATCGCGCGCGCGATGGCGTCGCCGAGGTGGGCCCGCACGTCGGGTGCGACGCTGCTCCGGGCGAGCGCGTCGTGCAGGAGCGCCCCCTCGTCGCGCGGACGCACCCGCGTCTCGACCTCGAGGATCGCGCGGTCGTAGAGCGCGACGAGCGGCTCGAACGGCACGCCCCCCTCGCGCGCCAGCCGCTCGGCGCTCGCGACGAACGCAGCGCCGGCGAGGTCGCGAAAGAACTCGCTCTTGCGGGCCTTGCTGTCGATGAAGAGCTCCGGCGCGGCGCGCACGGCGTCGGCGAGGATCGACTCGACCGCCGGTGCGAGCACGCTCTTCTGCACGCGACGGGTGAGGTTGCGATCGAGCTCGTGGAGGATCGTCTCGCGCAGGGCCGCGAGCTCGGCGAGGTAGAGCGCGAGCCGGAAGCCGTCGAGCAGGCGCGGCAGCTCGGCGCGCGCGGCCGGGAGCGTGACCCCGCGCTCGAGGAAGGAGAACCGCGCCGCCGTTCGGGCCTCGTCGAGCGCGGCCGCGCAGGCGACGCCGTAGTTGCTGCGGCTGTTGGTGATGCCGCGGCTGATCGGCCTACCGTCTTCGTCGAGGAGGACGGCCTTGGTGGTCGTCGACCCGAGATCGATTCCGACGACGCACTTCACGACGCCCTCCGTTGCATGCGCGCGGCGAGCATCTGCAGGTAGCTCTGCACGCGGTTCTCGATGTTGGCCTTACCGAAGTAGCGAGGGTCGACGAGGTCGCTCTCGATGAAGCCCCCGGGCACCCCGGTGCGCTTCTCGAGCTCGCGGAGCATGAGCAGCTGCCCGACGCTGAACGAGTTGCACGACTTCACGCTGTTGATGAGGAAGCCGTCCGCCGAGTACTCCTTCACGTAGTGCTCGAGCAGATCGAGCCGCTTCGGCAGGCTGAGGTTCGTGTAACAACCGAGGCAGTAGTCGGCGAGGCTCTCGAGCGGGTTGTCCGGTGAGTGGCGGAACCCGCGGTCGTAGAGCCCGCCGACGCGCGTATAGGTGCTCGCCACCACCACCGCGCCCTCGCGGGAGAACATCCGCCAGAAGTCGAAGAAGTTGGTCCAGTTCGGGGGGCCCTCCACCACCAGCCGATAGCGCTCGTTGCCGAGCGGGCCGTCGGGCGTCGTCGGCCCCTCGCCGCGCGCGATGCGCGCCTCGACCTCCTCGCGCAGCTCGCGGTAGTACTCGACCGCGTCCTGACTGCCGCGGAACGACGAGAAGATCGGCCCGGTGTAGTAGACGCCGCCGAAGTAGCCGTCGACGGGAGACGGCTTGTGCCGCGCCGACTCCCACACCGCCACCAGATCGTCCTCGGCGCGCGCCGAGAGCTTCATCTTCTCGCGCAGCTTGTCCTCGTCGTACTTCGTGCCGGTGAGCCGCTCGAGCGCGGGGATGACCTCGTTGCGCAGCTGATCGACGACGTACTTGCGCATCTCGGGGGTGATCTCGCCCTCGGCCTGGTAGGGCACCTGGAGCATCACCACCGGGCACTGGTACTCCTCGCGGAGCAGCTCGAACCACTTCATGAACGTGAAGCAGCCGGTGTACGAGAGCAGCAGGAGATCGGGCGGCGGCAGCTTCTCGCCCGTGGGCCCGATGTTGCCGCTCTTGAGCATCCCGAGATCGCACTTCACGTACGTGCACACGTCCTCGGAGTGGCCGGACTTCTCCGCCTCGGCGATGTACTTACCCGAGCGCCCGCGCATCCCCGACTGCAGCGCGTTGATCTCCGGGAGCACCGGCAGCACGTCGAACGCCGAGAGCAGCTCGGTGAGGTTGCCGGGGACGAACGTGTAGACGACCTTCTTCCCGTCCTCCTTCGCGCGCGAGAGCTTGGCGAAGTGATCGGAGATCATCGCCTTCTGGCGCTTCTGGCTCGCGTCACGGTTGCCGTCGGTCGTCATGCCGCACCTCCCCACAACTTCACCGAGTCCGAGAAGGCGCCGGCCTGCTCGCGGATCGTCTGGAACTGCCCGGTGTTCTCCGAGTACTTGAGCGTCGTGAAGGCGATGCCCTCGCGCTGGAGCGCCGTCTCGAGCATCGGCTGGTCGAGCAGCGCGGGATCGCAGAACGACGCCGCCGCGAACACCACGCCCTCGGCGCGGTGCGCGCGCACCCGCTCGATCAACGCGCGGCCCTTCACCAGATCGCCGATGTAGCGAGAGGCCGTCGCCGCGCCGCGGTCGATGTACGCGCGGGCGAGGGCTTCGATCGTCTCGCCCTCGATCGGGCCCTCGATCATGCGCATGCCGAGCTGCAGGTCGTCGGCGACGATGTCGCAACCGGCGCGCTCGAGCGTGACGATGAGATCGATCGGCGGCTGCTCGCAGAACGCGCCGACGACGACCACCCGCACGTTGTCGAGCTTGCGCACTGTGCGCGCCCTCGCGGCGGCGAGGATCGAGCGCAGCAGCTCGGTGTGCTCCACCGCGGTCATCGCCGAGCCGGCGCGCACCGCGAGGTACGCCTCCGACGCGCGCAGCCGCCACGGCTCGTCCCGCCGCAGGGCGTCGAGCTCGAAGATGGCCGCCCGCCGCGCGTTCTCCTCGGCGATCGCCCGCGCCAGGGCGTTGGGCTCGAGCGGCTTGGCGCCGCGCGCCTCGAGCTCGCGCGCGAAGCGACGGAGCTCGCTCGCGTAGAAGGCGCCACCGAGCTGGTGGTCGAAGTTCTGCGGGAGGTCGAGGTAGCCCGACCACTTCTCCGGGAAGAGCATCTTCCACATGCCGCCGAGGTTGCGGATGACGTCGCAGATCGCCGGGAAGACCATGCCGTCGAGCGGCGCGAGATCGCCGTGCAGCGCGAGCTCGATGGTGCTCCGCGGGATGTGACAGATGTAGCTCTGGAAGTAGGCGTCGCCGCGGATGACGTCGATCTGATCGCCGCCGCCGAACACCGCCACCGGCAAGCAGCCGATCGCCTCGAGCAGCGGGCGCGGCGAGTAGATCGGCATGTGACCGATCGCGAGGGCCCCGGGGTGCTCCTGCTTCCAGGCGCGAACGCGGTCGAGGTGCCGGTCGTCGACCGCCTCGCGCGCCCTGGCCATCAGCGCATCGAAGGGCGTCATGCGTCGACCCACACCGGCGCGCGCTTGGCGAGGAACGCCTCGATGCCCTCGTTCCCGTCGTGGCTCGGGACGATCCGCTCGACGTAGTCGTGCTCGATCTCGGGGAGCGTGACGTCGAGCGCGCGGAGGAGATCTCGTCGAGAGGCAGCCGTGGCCTGGCGGAGCGCGAAGGCGGACAAGGGCCGGAGTTGCGCGCGATACCACTCGAGCGTCGCGGCCTCGGGGTCTGCGTCCCCGACGAGCACCTTGGTCACGAAGCCGAAGGTCGACGCCGTCGACGCGTCGATCTCCTCTCCGGTGAGGAGCATCCGCTCGGCGATGGCGGGCGGCATCCGGTGACCGCCGATCGCGGCGAGCACCGGGGGGATCACCCCGAGCTTGATCTCCGGACAGGCGAAGATCGCGTCGAGGCGGGCGAACACGAAGTGCGACGCCAGCGCGAGCTCGAAGGCGCCGCCGAGACAGCGGCCCTCGACCACGCACGTGACGGGCACCGGGAAGCTCGCCACGCGACGGATGGTGTCGTGGAAGCGACCGAGCATGCGCGCGGCGTGCTCGGCGCGGTGCTCTTCGACCGAGGCGCCGTAGGAGAAGTTCCCGCCCGAGCCGCGGATGAGCACCATCCGCAGGTGCGGATCGCCGCGGTGCTGGCCGAGCACGTCGAAGATGCACTGGAGCACCTCGCTCGTGAGGATGTTCGCGCGCGGGCTCGCGAGCCCGATGCGGAGGATCGTCCCGTCCTCGATGAGGGAGGTGTGGATCATCGCGCCTTCTCCCAGCCCGCCGCGGCCGACGGCTTGAGGACCTCACGCACCAGCGCGTCGTCGAAGCGCGCGCCCTCGGCGATGCGGCGGCGGAGGAGCGCGAAGTCGATCTCGCGCTCGCTGCGGTCGCCGAAGTGGAACGCAGGGAAGCCGGCCGCGGCCTCGGTCGCCATGTTGAGCGAAAGCCACGAACGGCTCGACTCCATGTTGGCGAACCAGTGCTCGAGCTTCTTCTTGCGGAGCGACTCGAGCGTCTTGCGGGTACAGTCCGGGAAGGTGTTGGTCAGCTTGACGACCAGCTTGTCGACGACGCGATCGAGCTCGCCGAGATCGACCGTGCACTCGGCGGCGAGCTTCTTGCCCTCGTCGAGGGCGGCGCCGGTCTTCCACTCGCCGTACGCGAGGTTGCCGCGCTCGTCGATGTACCGATCGGTGATCACCGTGGGGTTCGCGATGAGCTCGCCGCCCTTGGTGCGGTGAACCGGGACGACCTCGTTGATCATGCCGAGCCGCAGCGACTTGTGCGCGGACCACGGCTCGCACAGCACGAGGGACTCGGCCGCGCGCGCTGCACCGACGTAGAGGTGGAGGAAGTCGGTCGCGCCGCCGTCGGGTGCCGAGCCGTGCACCGGTCCGGCCTGGCCGAACCGCGCGTGATCGCCGGCGACCGAGAAGTCGCACGCCATGCCGATCTCCTGGCCGCCGCCGATGCGCATGCCGTTAACCCGGCAGATCACCGGTTTGTCGCAGAGGAGGATCGACGTGACCATGTCGTTGAAGAGCCGCATGTACTGGAGGTACTCGTGCGGCCTGTTCGCGTAGTAGGTCGCGTACTCGGCGGTGTTGCCGCCGGTGCAGAACGCCTTGCTGCCCACGCCGGTGAACACCACCGCGACCGCGCGCCGATCGGTGCTCGCGCGCCGGAGCGCGAGGATGACGTCCTTCACCGCCGCCGTGGTGTACGAGTTGAGCTGCTTCTCGTTGTCGAGCGCGATCCACACCTGGTGCAGCCCCTCGACACCGGGGATCGGCTTCTGCTCGTAGCGGATGTGACGGAACTCGTAGCCGGGGAGCAGTTCGTGGTTGTGGAGCTCGGTCATTGCGAACCTCATGCGCGCGGGTCGAGGACCGCGCGTTTGTCGAGACGGTGGTGGGCCATGTCGTCGAGGAGCGTGTCGATCGACGACATCGAGGCGTGGGTGACGAACGGGGTGAGGACGACCTTCTTCTCGAAGACGAGCCGAAGCACCTCGGGGAAGACGCGCAACGGCGCTCCCCACGAGCCGTGCACGGTCGCGTCGTAGGCCATCAGGTTCGAGAGGCGGACCTCGATCGGGTCGCGGCTGTAGCCGACCTGCACCATGGTCGCGCAGGAGCCGATCAGGGCGTAGGCGAGCTGCTGTCCGGCGGCGGTGCCGCTGCACTCGAAGATGCGATGACGGAAGGTCGGGACGTCACTCGCGAGCTTCTGGATCTCCTTGCGCAGCTCCTTGACCGGGCGCGCGTCGATGGCGACCGGCGTGGCGAACGACGCGATGCGGTCGAGGCGGCTCCGGTCGACGTCGATCGCGAGCACTCGCGCCCCGCGCGCGCGCGCGATCTGCGCGAGGAAGCCGCCGACGCCGCCAGCGCCGACCACGATCGCGAGATCGCCCTCGGTGAGCGCGGCGCGCTCGGTCGCCTGGTACGCCGTCGACACCGCGTCGGCCACGACCGAGAGCTCGCGCAGATCGAGGTCGGCCGGCGCGTCGTCGAGCGCCACCAGCGCGTCCTCGCGCACCACCACGTGGGTCGCGAACCCGCCGTGCGCGTCGTTGCCGGGCATCACCTGCTTCGGGCAGGCGTTGTCGCGACCGGCGAGGCAGAACGCGCAACGCCCGCAGCCCATCACCGCGGGCACGAGCACCTTTCGCCCCGGGCGCCGTCCTGCGACGACGGTGCCGACGATCTCGTGACCGAGCACCAGCGGCAGCGCGTGCTTGGGCGCGACCGACCCGTCGGCGAAGCCGAGGTCGGTGTGACAGAGCCCGCACGCGAGCACCTCGACGACGGCCTCGCCGTCGCGCGGTTCGAGCGTGAGCTGCGTGCGGCGCAACGCGCTGCGCGGCGATTCGAGAAGGTAGACCTCGGCGATGACCCCCATGGTGAGGGAGAGAATTCATTCACACATGAAGGATCGCCATGACCGATCGCATCGCCCGGACGTGACTGTTGTCATGATCGCGCCAGGGTTTCGGAGCACCGCGCAAAGCGTGCGTGAAGTGCGGCGAGCGAGGCCGGGACACCGAGGAATCGTGCTTGGCGTGCGGATTGCGAGCGCTTGCCGGCGCAATGAGAATCCTCGCCGCCTCCTTCGCTCTCTCGCTCGGTCTCGTCACGTCGCTCGCAGCCGCACAGGGGCCCGACGAGCCGGAGGCGAAGCCAGCGCCCAAGCCGACGCCCAACCAGGCCAAGGCCAAATACTCGCTCCCGTTCGCGATGCGGCCGGCCGCGCCGCCGAACCTCGCGCGCATCGACGCACCGCTCGCGGTGCAGGACGGCCAGACCACGGTGCCGTCGACGCTCACCGCCGGCGGCAAGCTGCACGCCGACATCGGCGTGTACGCGCGCCTCGCGCTCGTGCGCAACGCTCCGAGCGGCGCCGACGCGGGCTTCGCGATCTCCAACCCCCTCGCCTTCGCGCTCTACTCGCCGCAGATCGCGCCGAAGGTGCGCCTGCCGATCTTCGCCGGCGTCGCGCTGCCGATCGGCGCGGGCGGCGGCAACCAGCCCTCGGCCAGCACCCGCGCCGCGATGGGCGCCGGCATCTACGGCAGGCAAGCGATGGACAACGCGCTCTTCGCGAGCAACTACCTCACGCCAACGGTCGGCGTCGGCATCGCGTGGATCGATCACGGCTGGACCCTGCAGGCCGAGACGACGGTGCTCCAACTGCTGCGGGTGAAGGGCTCGGCGGTCGACAGCGACGCGTCGCGCACCAACTTCACGTCGGGCGCTTCGGTCGGCTACCTCATCGCCGGAATCGTCAACGTCAGCGCGGAGCTGCACTACCAGCGCTGGCTCTCGACGCCGGCCGCCGTGAGCAAGGACTCGACGCTCCGCGACCAGATGACGGTGGGCGGCGGCGCGCGCCTCAACGTTCCGCTCAGCGACACCATCCTCGCGCGCCCGGGGCTCGCCTACTTCCAGGGCATCGACGACCCGATGGCCGCGCGCGGGTACCGCATCGTGCAGCTCGACGTGCCCGTCGTGTTCTGAGGGTGACAAAGATCAGCGCCTCGAGCGCGCGCTGCCACCAAGGTAGCCCCTCCATGACCACCCACGAGATCGCGATCGTCGGAGGCGGCGTCGCCGGTCTCGCCACCGCATACGAGCTGCGCGCGCGCGACGTCGTCGTGCTCGAGGGCGCTCCTCGCGTCGGCGGCAACGTGCGCACGTTGCGGCGGGACGGCTGCACGATCGACCTCGGCCCCGACGCGCTGCTCGTGCGCCCGGAGTCGGCGGTCTCGCTGTGCCGCGAGCTCGGGCTCGAGCACGAGCTCGACGAGCCGAGCGGCGGCCGGGTGCTGGTCGCGCATCGCGGGCGGCTCCACGAGCTGCCCGAGGGGCTGGTCTTTGGCGTCCCGCGCTCGTTCGCCACCGTCGCGCGTACGCCGCTCCTCACGCTCCGCGGCAAGCTGCGCGCGGCGCTCGATCTCGTGCTGCCCGAGAGCGCCGCACGGCTCGGCCTCGGCGAGCTCGTAGAGAAGCGCATGGGCCGCGAGGTGAAGGAGGCGCTCGTCGAGCCGCTCGTGAGCGGCGTGCACGGCGGCCACATCGACCGTCTCGATCCCGAGGTCGTCATGCCCGCCCTCGCCTCGTCGCGCGGGAGCCTGATCCGCGCGCTCGCGAGCGCGCCCAAGTCGAGCGGGTCGCCGGTCCGCGCGCCGCGGCGCGGGATGGATGCGCTGATCGACGGCCTGTGCGCTGGGATCGGCGAGGAGCGGCTGCGCACCCGCTCGCCCGTGCGCACGCTCCGCCGCGACGGCGACCGATTCGTGCTCACCACTCCCCGCGGCGAGATCTCCGCGAAGCGCGTGATCCTCGCGGTCCCTCCCGCTGTGGCCTCCAAGCTCCTCGCCGACGTCGATCGCGAGCTCTCGCAGGCGATCGCGACGATCCGCGTCCGCGCCAGCGCGAGCGTGGTCCTCGCGTTCGACCGCGAGGCGGCGATGTTCCCCGAGGCCAACGGGCTCCTCGTGTCGCGGCCCGAGGGCGGTTCGTTCGTCGCGGCGACCTGGGTTCACGAGAAGTGGCCCGATCGCGTCGCGCCCGGCGTGGCGATCATCCGCGCGGTGGTGGCAGCCGACCGAGCGCCCGAGCTGTTTCGGGGCACCGACGATGACCTCGTCGCGCAGGTCCTCGCCGATCTTCGACGGTACGTAGAGGGACTCGGCGCGCCGCGCTGGACGCTCGTCGAACGCTTCGAGGCAGCGTCCCCCGTGCCCGAGGTCGGTCACCGCCAACGAGTGTCGGCGATCCGCGCCGAGGTCGAGCGCCACCCGGGTCTTCACCTCGTCGGCGCCGCCTTCGATGGCCCGGGCATCGCGGGCTGCATCCGCGGCGCGCGCTCGCTCGCGGCGACGCTCGCGGCACCGCCGCAGACGCAAGCCAGCTGATCGCGCGCGGGAAGCGCTCCGTGCGCGCCGTGCCCGTCGCCGCGTGGCACGAATCTCGTAGGCACGCCCGCGATGTTCCAGCAGCGTCTGCGGCGCGTCGCGGTCGCCTGCGTGGTCGTCGCGCTCGTCGCGGCGGCCGCGACGTTGCTCGGCCGCGTGCTCCACGTCGCGCGCCTCGCCGCACCGGTTCGCGGCGCGCCGCCGATGCACCTGATGGCGGCGTTCGCGCTCGTGGTCTCGTGCTGCGCAGTCCTCGCTCACCTCGGCGGACGCACGCGCGTTACGTTCGCCGCCGGCTGCGCCGTCGCCGCGTTCGGCGCGACGATCATCGCGGAGTACGCGCTCGGCCAGTTCCCGCTGACGTCCGTGTTCCCGGGCCGAGTCTCGCCGCCGACCGGCGCGGCGCTGCTCTGTCTCGGGAGCGCGCTCGCGCTGCAGAGGCATCCGCGAATCGCGACAGGGCTCACGCTGGTCGCCGGCTACATCGCGCTCGTCGCGCTCGCCGGCTACCTGTACGGGACCGGCCTCATCTACGAGCTCGGCCGGGTGAAGGTGAGCTCGATGGCGCTCGGGTCCGGCATCGCGATCGCCATGCTCTCGCTCTCGCTGCTGTTCGCCCACCCCGAGCGCCATCCGGTCAGCGTCTTCTGCGGTACGAGCACCGGCGCGTTCGCCGCGCGAAGACTGCTGCTCGTCGCGCTCGCCGCGCCCACGTTCATCGGCGCGGTCGTGCACGGCGTGCGCGCGCTCGGCCTCGAGGACGTCCCGCTGATGCTGGCGCTGCTCGGGGCCTCCAGCGTGCCGGTCTCGCTGTCGCTGGTGATCGTTCACGCCGAGGCGCTCGACCGCACCGAGCAGGCGCGCGTCCGCGTCGAGGAGCGGCTGCACATCGTCGAGCGCGCCGCGCGCGAGCGGCTGGAGTCGGTGATGAGCGCGACCGACGCGGTGAGCGCGGCGCTCGGGGCGCTGCCGGATGCGGACGTCCCCACGGTGCTGAAGACCATCGTCGACCAGGCGCAGCAGCTCACGCACGCGCGGTACGCAACGATCCGACTACTCCACGAGCGCGACCACGAGGCGGTCGAGCGCCGCGAGAACCTGGTGGGCATCGCGATTCGCTGCCGCGGTCGCCCCGTCGGCAACCTGTACCTGGCCGACAAGGAGACCGGTGAGTTCACCGTCGAGGACATCCGGCTCGCCGCGGCGCTCGCCGATCGCGTCGGCAGCCTGATCGAGGCTGCGCGCCTGTACCAGCTGGAGGCGCTCGGGCACTCGTGGCTGCAAGAGGTCATCGACCAGCTGCCCGATGGCGTCGTCGTCAGCCACGCGTCGGGCACGGTCATCTCTGCGAACCGCGCGGCCCGCGGGCTGGACGTCGACGCCCATGAAGCGCTCTCTCGCGCCGTCTTCCGGCGCGAGGTGACCTCGAACCGCGAGCTCGAGATCAAGCGGCCGGACGGTCGAGTGCGCATCGTGCTCGCGAACGCGACGCCGATCTGGAGTCACGACGGCGCGTTCGACGGTGCGGTGGCCGTCTTCCAGGACGTCACCGAGCTCAAGGACCTCGAGCGCCAGCGCGAGCAGTGGATCTCGATCGTCGCGCACGATCTTCGCCAGCCCCTCGCGGTCATCTCGCTGGCGGCGCAGATGGCCGCGCGCCACGCGGCCTCGTCGAAGGTCACCGCGCACGCGCTCCAGCGCATCGTGGCGAGCTGCCAGCGGCTCGAGCGGATGACGAACGATCTGCTGGACGCGTCCCGGCTCGAGGCGCACCGTCTCACGGTCGAGCGAACCGCGATCGACCTCGGCGAGCTCGTGCGGGACATCGTCGGCCGCGCCAGCGCCGTGACGCGCGGCTCCGCGGTCGAGCTCACGATCCGGGAGCCGCTCCCCGCGGTGGAGGTCGACGCAGGACGCATCGAGCAAATCTTGTTCAACATGTTGTCGAACGCCGCGAAGTACGGCGAGCCGGGCGCGGTGATCCGAGTCGCGGTCGAGGAGGTCTCGGGCTCGGTCGAGGTGGCCGTGACCAACCGCGGCGCCGGCATCGCGCCCGACGAGCTCCCGCGGCTGTTCTCGCGCTTCGAGCGCACCCGCAGCGGAAGGAAGTCTCGCGACAGCATCGGCCTCGGCCTCTACATCACCAAGGGCCTCGTCGAGGCGCACGAGGGCCGGCTCTGGGTCGAGAGCAAGCCCAACGAGGAGACGACCTTTCGATTCTCGCTGCCGATCTCCAGAGAGCGCGGCTCGCGTCCGAGCCACGCGGCGTGAGCGGTCAGCGCAGACGCGCGACGAGCCAGACCAGGCCGAGACCGGCGATCGCGAGGTTGAGGACGGGTGGTGCGAAGGGCAGAGCTCATTGGCGCGTGCGACCGCCAGACCGTACCCTCGTGTGACGGGATGCGCCGCGCAATTGCCTTCCACTTGTCTCCGGTTCTCCTCGCGGCCCTCGTCGCGGCATGCTCGAGCGACGAAGCACCGTCCGACAAGCCGAGCCCGCCCGCGTGCGCGCTCGCGACCACGAGCTTCGAGGTCGGCGACGCCAACGGCCACGCCGATCCCTTCGGCGCCAGGGCCGCAGGCCAGGCTCGCGCGTCACGGATCCGGGACGCCGCCACGTTCCCGCAGCCGGCGCACGGCCGGCAAAGGATCGAGACCGGCGACTTCGTGTTGATCAACGATCGCATCGCCGTCGTCATCGAGGACAAGGGACTGAGCGACGGCTACGGCCGGTTCGGCGGCGAGCTCCTCGCGATCGATCGCGTGGGCGAGGACGGCCGACCGATGGGCGTCTCGAAGTTCAACGAGACGCTCATGGGTCTCGCGTTCGACACCATCGAGCCCACGAGCGTCAGCGTGCTGAAGGACGGCAGCGACGGCAAGGAAGCGGTGGTGCGCGTCACCGGACCGCTCAAGACGATCCCGTTCATGGCCGAATCGCTCAAGGCGCTCTACCCGAACACCTACGAGGGACAGTTCGCGTTCGACTACGTGCTCACCCCCGGATCGCCGATGGTGACGATCCGCTACGGCGTCATCAACCCGACCCCCGACGACTACGACTTCGGCCTCAACCGACCGGGCTCCGAGGAGTTCTTCGGCTTCTTCCAGACCAGCCAGTCGCAGATGGTCACGCCCGAGACGGGCTACGCCAAGCCGAAGAACACGACCGAGTGGGCGGGCTTCGACGGCGGCGCGTTCGGCTTCGCGTGGCGCACCACCACCAAGCCGTCGATGAGCTTCGGCATCACCCAGAGCGGCTTCCAGCTCTATACGAGCGAGGGCTTCGTCGCCCCCGCCTGCCAGCGAACGCTCGTCGATCGCGTGCAGATCATCGCCGGCGGCCCCGAGTACGACGGCCTTCGCGAGGCCGTGCGCGAGGCGCTGAAGGAGCCGGCGTGGCGCACGATCAAGGGCGCGTTGAAGGACGCGAAGGGAGCCGCCATCGCCGACGCGTGGATCCACGGCCTCGACGCCGGGGGTGCGTACCTCACGCGCACCAAGACCGCGGCCGATGGCACCTTCACGCTGCACGCGCCGCCCGGCGCCCCGATCACGCTCATGCCGCAGAAGCGCGGCTATCCCCCGCACTCCGGCGCCACCGTCGCGGCCACCGAGGGTGAGGTCGCGCTGGCGTTCGAGCCCGAGGGGACGATCCACGTCACCGCCGTCGACAGCGCGACGAGCAAGCCCCTGCCGGTGCGCGTGCAAATCATCCCCGGCGCCGCGCCGCCGGCGACGCCCGCCGCGTGGGGCGTGACCGACGAGACCAACGGCCGGCTGCACCAGGAATTCGCGGTCAACGGCGACGCGACCCTGCCCGTCCCGCCCGGCGAGTACCGGGTGATCGTCAGCCGCGGCTACGAGTGGGAGCTGCTCGACACCAAGGTGACGGCCAACGCGGGCGAGGTCGCCGAGGTGAAGGCGTCGCTCGTGCACAGCGTCGACTCCACCGGCGTGATGTGCGCCGACTTCCATATTCACTCTATGCACTCGGCCGACTCGAGCGATCCGGTCGTCCACAAGGTGAAGGGCGCCGTCGCCGATGGTCTCGACATCCCCATCTCCAGCGAGCACGAGTGGGTGATCGATTTCCAGCCGGAGATCGCCAAGCTCGGCCTCACCGACTGGGCGTTCGGCATGGCGTCCTCGGAGCTGACGACGTTCACCTGGGGCCACTTCGGCGTGGTCCCGCTCACGCCGCGGGACGGCGCGACGAATCACGGCGCCGTGGAGTGGATCGGCAACTCCCCGGCGCAGGTCTTCCAGAAGACGCACGCGCTGCCCGAGAAGCCGATCATCATCGTCAACCACCCGCGCAGCGAGGGCTTCGGCGGCTACTTCAGCAGCGCGCGCTGGAACCGCGACACCAACAAGGGCGACGAGAAGTGGACCGATCAGTTCGAGGCCATCGAGGTGTTCAACGACTCCGGCCTCGACGAGAACCGCGAGGAGTCCGTCGCGGACTGGTTCGCGTTCCTCAACCTCGGCAAGAAGATGGTCGCCGTCGGGAGCTCCGACAGCCACCACCTCCGCTCTTCGCCGGTCGGCTACCCGCGCACGTGCCTCTACTTCGGGCACGACGACCCGAAGAAGCTGACCCCCACCGCGGTGCGCGACGTCGTCGCGGCCGGCAACGCGGTGGTGAGCGGAGGCCTGTTCATGACCGTCCTCGGACCGGGCGGCGAGCGACCGGGGCAGGTCGTCAAAACGAGCGGATCGGCCGAGCTCTCGGTGGTCGTGGAGTCGGCGAGCTTCGTCGGCGCGGTGACGCTCGAGACGATCGTCAACGGCAAGACGGTGTCGACCGCGCCGCTGACGGCGACGGGAGCCGGGCCCGCGAAGCACTACGAGCAGAAGGTCGCGGTGAGCCTCGATCCGACCGCGCCTCGCAACTGGGTGGTCTTCCACGCGCGCGCCGAGGGCGATCTCGCGCCGCTCCACCCGGGCCGTAAACCGTTCGCCGTATCGAACGCGGTGTTCCTCGAGAAGTGACGGTGTTCGACCAAGTCATTCCGCGAACCGCTGGGGATCGAACAGCGGCAGCGCCCGGTGCACGGCCTCGCCCGTGCCGACGAAGTAGACGATGTCGCCCGGCTCGAAGGCGTGGTCGGGATCGGGAGTCTGCAGGAGGTGAGCGCCGCGGCGGACGCCGACGACGAGGGCGCCGGTCTCGCTGCGGAGGCGGAGCTCGATAGCCGAGCGGTTCGCCGCCGGGCTGCCCTCGCGGACGAGCGCCGACTCGATCTTCAGCTCGTCGAGGCCGCGAAGCTCGCCGAGGGTCGGGCGCGGGACCGTCTGCTTCCGCTCGGTGGTCTGGGTCTGGGCGCGGACCTCCGCGATGCGCTCGTCGATGAGGTTCCGCGGAACCTCCACCCAGCGCAGCAAGCGCGCGATGATCTCCACCGCGCCCTCGACCTCCTCGGCGACCACGTCGTGCGCGCCGATCGCGAGCAGGCTCCCGCGCTCGAGCAGGTAGCGCGTGCGCATCAGCACCGGAACGTTGGGCGCGACACGATGCGCGGTGTCGACGACGCGCTGGGCGGCCTGGGGATCGTTCATCAAGAGCACGAGCAACCGCGCGCCCGCGACGTGCGCGTGACCAAGCGCCTCGGCGCTGGTCGCGTCGCCGTAGTAGACGGGTAGCCCGAGCTGCTTTCCCTGCCGCACGTTGTCGGCGTTGAGCTCGAACACCACGAAGGGAACTTCGCACGCGGCCAAGGTCAGCGCCGCGAAGCGGCCGGCGACGCCGAACCCGACGATGATCACGTGATCGCGGAGCTCGTTCGGCCCCTCGTCGGCCTCGTCGATGCTGCGCACGCCGATCAATCGCTCGAGCGGCGCGAGCAGCCGCTCGCCGGCGGTGATGTGCGGCGCGGCACGGACGAGGAGCGGCGTGAGGAACATGCTGCCGATCCCAGCGGCGAGGAGCGGCTTGACGGTGCTCTGATCGACCACGCCGTGGGCTTCGCCAAGACGGGTGAGCACAAAGCCGAACTCGCCGAACTGCGCGAGCCCGACCCCGGCGAGCCACGCGACGCGCGACGGGAAGCGCATCGCCATCGCCGCGCCGGTGGCGATGAGACCCTTGGCGACGATGAACCCCACGAGGAGCGCGCCCACCACCAGCGGCCTCTCGGCGACGACCCGCACGTCGAACAGCATGCCGAGCGAGACGAAGAAGATGCTCACGAACGCGTCGCGCAGCGGGAGGATGTCGCCCATGGCCCGGTGGCTGTACTCGGTGTCGGCGACGACCATGCCGCCGAGGAACGCCCCGAGGGCGAGCGAGAGCCCGGCCAGCGCGGTGAGCCACGCGGTGCCGATGCAGAGCGAGAGGATCGCGAGGAGGAACACCTCGCGGCTGCGGCTCGCGTCGACCCAGCCGAGGATCTTCGGCACCACGAAGCGCGCGACCGCGATGATCAACACGATGACGAACAGGGCCTTGCCCATGGCGAGCGCGATGCCGGTCGCTGCGCCGCCCGAGGGCACGCGCGGTCCGAGCAGCGGCACGATGAGCACCATCGGGACCACGCACAGATCCTGAAAGATCAGCGTGCCGACGATGAACCGGCCATGCGGAGCGTCGAGCTCGCGGCGATCGGTGAGCGCGCGGAGGACGATCGCGGTGCTCGAGAGGGCGAACACGAAGCCGAGGAACACCCCGTGCTTGATCGGCCGGCCGACCGCGTGGGCGACGCCCGCGGTCGCCGCGGTGGTGAGCCCGACCTGGAGCACGCCCCCGAGGGCGACCTGCCGGAAGATGTCACGCAGGCGCGCGAGCGAGAACTCGAGGCCGATCGAGAAGAGGAGGAGCACGACGCCCACCTCGGCGAGCACCTCGATGGCGTGCACGGACTTCGCGAGGCCGAGGCCGAACGGACCGAGCAACGCGCCCGCCGCAAGCAACCCGGCGACGGTCGGGAGCTTGAGACGAGACAGGATCACCGTCACCGCGACCGCGAGCGCGATGACGATGGCCAGCTCGTCGAGCAGCGGGACGTGGTTCATCCAGCCTTCGCCGGTAGATGCGACTTCTGCCGCACGAGGAGCACGCGCTGAGGGTAGCGCGAACTGCAAGCTCTTCGTGCGGAAGTGCAGCACCTGCGTTCGGTGTGCGCACGCGACGCGGAACCGCGCCTGCTGCATTGGCACGGACGCTGCGAGTGCGCCGATCTCGGGCCCACTTCGCGCCCCGAACATCACCCACGAGGTCACCATGGCAAACATCGACGTTCGCAAGGAAAACGGCGGCAAGGCGGCGCAGCTCGCGACGGCGGAGCCGCGACTCGAGCCGTACCGAATGATTCGCGATCTGTTGAGCTGGGATCCCTTCCGCGAGATCGCGCCGTTCATGCCGCAGGTCCCGGCGGGCTTCGTCCCGCAGTTCGAGGTGAAGGAGACCAAGGAGGGCTACGTCTTCAAGGCTGACGTCCCCGGAGTGAAGGAGTCCGATCTCGACATCACGACGACCGGCAATCGCCTCACCGTCTCCGGCAAGCGCGAGAGCGAGAAGGAGGAGAAGAGCGACACCTATTACAGCTGTGAGCGCAGCTACGGCTCGTTCCAGCGCTCGTTCACCCTGCCCGAGGGTGTCGACATGGGCTCGGTGCACGCGGACCTCGACAAGGGCGTGCTCACGCTGTCGATCAAGAAGCTCCCCGGAGCACAGACCAAGAAGATCGCGATCGGCGCCAAGAAGGGCTGAGGCGAGGTCGAAGCATCCCCGGGCGTCACGTCCGGGGAGGTTCCGACGCGAGGTCGCGCGGTCCGCGCGTTGCCTCCCTTGGCCCCATGGCCCACCGAATTCTCACCACCCATACCGGCAGCCTGCCGCGGCCGAGCGAGTTGCTGGCCGCATTGGCAGGGAAGCACAACGGCGACGCAGACCCGAAGCTCCGCGCAGCGGTTCGGGCCTGCGTCGAGCGGCAAGTACGGAGCGGTGTCGACATCGTCGGAGACGGCGAGCTGAGCAAGCCCTCCTACTCGACCTACGTGAGCGAGCGGCTCTCCGGCTTCGCCGGGCGCGGCCGCTTGCCAGCGCCCGCCGACGTCGAGGAGTTCCCGACCTACGAAGCGCGCCTCTTCTCCGATCCGGGGATCGCCGCGCTCCAGACGCCGCTCTGCGTCGGACCGGTCGCCTACGTGAATCGCCGCCCGCTCGAGCGCGACCTCGAGAACCTGCGGGCGGCGACCGATGCGCTCGACGTGAAGGACGCGTTCGTCACCGCCGCGTCCCCCGGCGTCATCGCCCTGTTTCTCCACAACGAACACTACCGGAGCCACGACGACTACGTGATGGCGCTCGCCGAGGCGATGCGCGCCGAGTACGAGGCGATCAACGCCGCGGGCTTCCTCCTCCAGATCGACGCGCCCGACCTCGCCATGGACCGCCACATGACGATGGCGAAGGCCGACCTCAACCAGTTTCGGCGACGCGTCGAGCTCCACGTCGACGCGATCAACGCCGCGACGGCGAACATCCCGGCGCGAAGGATGCGCCTGCACATCTGTTGGGGAAACTACGAGGGCCCCCACCATCGCGACGTCCCCATCGCCGACATCCGTTCGGAGTTGCTGCGCGCACGCCCGAGCGGGCTCTCGTTCGCGGCCGCCAATCCGCGACACGAGCATGAGTGGGCGTCGTGGCTCGGCGTTTCGCTGCCCGAGGACAAGTACCTCATCCCCGGGGTCATCGACTCGACGACCAACTTCATCGAGCACCCCGAGCTCGTCTCCGAGCGGATCCTCCGCTACGTGAACGCCGTCGGCGCCGAGCGCGTCCAGGCCGGCACCGACTGCGGGTTCGCGACCTTCGCCGGGATGACCGCGGTCGACCCGGGGATCGCCTGGTCCAAGCTCGAAGCCCTCGCGGCCGGCGCGCACCTCGCATCCTCGCGGATCCGCACCACCGTAGCGAGACACTCGCTCAGCGCACCCTAGGGACCAGCCATGCTCCTCGCCCGCGCGCGCGCCCAGATGCCGGTCAGCGACCTGCTCCGGCTCACGCTGCCGCATCGGGCCGCGAGGATGCTCGGCGCGTACCTCCTCCATGTGAACCGCTACGAGGTCGCCGAGGACCTCGACGCGCGCGACGAACAGCTCGTCGCCGTGACGCTCGACGTCGCGCGCTGGTTCGGTCGCCACTACTTCCGCTCGCGGGTCGTCGGCGCGGAGCACGTGCCGGCGCACGGAGCCGCGCTCCTGGTCGGCAATCACAACGGTGGCTTCCTCACGACCGACACCTACCTGACGATGGCGGCGATCGCCGATCGGCACGGCCTCGCCCGGGTCGTCCGGCCGCTCGCGCACGACTTCGTCTTCGACGACCCCCTGCTCCGCCGCTACGCGCAGCGGTTCGGGGCGATTCGCGCCGGCCACGACGTTGCCCAGCGCGCGTTTGCGCGGGGAGACCTCGTCCTTGTGTACCCCGGCGGCGACCTCGACACCTTTCGACCGTTCTCCCGCCGCAACCAGATCGAGCTCGGTCCGCGCATGGGCTTCGTTCGGCTCGCCCTGCACGCCCGCGTCCCCATCGTGCCGGTCGTGTCGGCCGGCACCCATGAACAGCTCATCATCCTCGCGCGCGGTGATCGCCTCGCGCGGCTGTTGCGGCTGCATCGCTGGGCTCGCACCGAGGTGTGCCCGATCGCGCTGTCGCTTCCGTGGGGCATCAGCTCGGCGTTCCTCCCCTACGTCCCGCTGCCCGCGCAGACCACCGTGGCGTTCGGGCCGCCGCTCGCGTGGCCGGAGCTGCCGTCGAACGCAGGGGACGACGACACGACCGTGCGGCGCTGCCGCGACGAGGTCCGCGACGCGATGCAGCGCCTCCTCGACTCGATCACCCATGATCGGCGGCCATGGCTCGGCCCGCGCGGGGGCATGGTCGATGCTTCATGAACGCCCATGGGCCGGACGCAACTCATGCGGGGAATCGACGCGGCGTGGCGGCGGATGGACCGCGATCCGCAGCAGGCGCTGATCACCTCGGTGCTGAAGCTGGCCGGCCCCATCGACCTGGTCGCGCTCGAGGCTGCGCTGCGTCGCGTGGTCGCGACGCAGAGCGCCTTTCGGATGCGGGTCGTGGACCGCGGTCTGCGCGGGGTCGTCTTCGAGCCCGATCCGCTCTTCGATCTGAGCAACCACGTTCATCGCATCGCCGCCCCCTCGCCGGGCGACGACGCCGCGCTGGCCGAGCTCACCTCCGAGCTCGCGAGCGCGCCGCTCAACCCCGCGCGGCCGCTGTGGGATCTGCACGTGGTCGGCCTGCGCGAGGGCTCGGCGCTCATCGCGCGGATCCACCACTGCATCGCCGACGGCGTCGCGCTCGTGCGTGTGCTCCTCGGCATCGTCGACGGCGGCGATGCCGGCGAGCCCGACGAGGTCGGGTGGTCACCGCCGAGCGCTACCAGCCTGCGTACACGCGCGAGCCACCTCGCCGAAGAGGCCGCGACCCTGGGAAGCACGTTGTTCCTCTCCGCCGACGCGCCGAGCGTGCTGCGCGGGCCGCTCGGCGCGGCCAAACGGGTCGCGTGGACGGCGCCGTTCAAGGTGGCGGAGGCGAAGCGGATCGCCTCGGCCGTGAAGGGCCATTTGAACGACACGCTCGTCGCGGGGATCGCGGGGGGCCTCGCGGCCTATGGACAGAGCCATGGGCGCCCCCTCATCGCCGAGCCGCGCGCGATGGTGCCGGTGTTCCTCCGCGGCGGCCACGAGTTCCATACCGAGCTCGGAAACGCGTTCGGTCTCGTGTACCTCGCCCTGCCGACCTCGATCGAGGGTGCGCGCGACCGGCTCGTCGAATCCAAGCGGCGGATGGACGCGATCAAGTCGACGTCGGAGACCTCGAACGCGGTCGCGCTGCTCGGCCTCATCGGTCGCGTCACCCCCGCGATGGAGCGGTTCGCGATCCGGTTGTTCACCGCCAAGGCGTCGCTGGTGTTCACCAACGTCCCCGGGCCGCCGTTCACCGTGCGCATCGGGGGACAGGACGTGACCTCGATCATGGTGTGGGCGCCCTACGCGGGTGACCTCGCGCTCTCGATCACCGCGGTGAGCTATGGCGGCGAGCTGCGCTGCGGCGTGCTCGCCAACGCCAAGGTCGTCCCCGATCCCGAGCAGCTCGCGTTGGAGATCGATCGTGCGCTCGCCGAGCTCTCCCGCGTCACCGCGACCGAGCCGCGCAGGCACTCCCGGCCCTCTCAGCCGGAGGGCGCCGCGCGGTGACTACGCGGTCGGCGCAATCTCCGCACCGCCGCGAACGGGCTGCGCATGCGCGGGAGAGAGCGAGCTCACCAGCGTCGTCGCGATGAGCGCGCTCCCCAGCGCGAGGCGACCGCTCCGGGGGAGCCCGTCGTCGAGCAGGCCGCGCGCGAAGCACGCAACGCCAGCGGCCCCGACGAGGAAGCGGGTGGTCGGGTTCCAGTGGCGCTGAACGAACGAGGGGTGGCGCGCCTCGCCCGCGAGCGCCGGGATGTCTCCTTCGGCGTGTACCTCGAGGTCGTCGTCGATCATCCGCACCCCCGGCACCAGGGCGAGCGTCGAGAGCACGTGCAGCCGCTCTCGCGCGAGGATCGGGCCACGCAGCTCGAGGCACCCCGGTGCCCTGACCTTCGTCTCGATCGCCGACGGATGGGAGCAGACGTGACCGAGCTTGGCGCGCACCCGTTCGACGAGCACTTCGTCGTCGACCGGACCGCGGGCGAACGCGCGGTGGATGCGTGCGAGCACGCCGCGCGAGCGATTCTCGAGATCGTGCTCGACGTCGGACACCGCGCCCATGGCCAGGTGCTGGGCGCGCACGGCCTTGTCGCGGACGAGCGCGCGGCGGCGCCCGCCGCTCGCGGCGTCGAGGAAGTACATCGCGGCGGCGCCGGCGACGAACGCGCCGAGCAGGTTGGTGAGCTCCTGGTTCTTCATCGTGCGGCACCGGAATGAGAACTCCGTGCCGAGTCCAATCGGGCGTCGGATTCACGCCGCGGCCACGCGGGCCAGACGTGTTGAGAACGGATCGTGCTGTAGCGAGGGGCTGACCATGCTGCGCCGCGTGCTCGTGCTTGTCGTCGCCGCCGTCGTCGCGTTGCTCGCGAGCCGCGCGCGCGCGGCAGACGACCCCCTGCTCTTCTTCTGGGGCGTCGGTTGTCCGCACTGCGAAGAAGCACAGCCGTGGGTCGAGCAGCTGCGCCGCGAGGGCGTGCGGGTGGAGTCGATCGAAATCCGCAGGGACGCGGCCGGGCGCGCGCGGTTTGACGCCGAGGTGAAGCGCCTCTCGATCACGGCCCCGGGGATCCCGCTCTTCGTGCTCGGCGACCGCTACGTCGTCGGCTACCAGCAGGCCGAGGTGCGCGCGATGCTGCAGGGGCGCGTCGAGAAGACGGTCTCGCTGCCGGTGTTCGGCGCGGTCGACCCCGGGCGGATGTCGTGGCTCGGATTCACGCTCCTGATCGGCCTCGTCGATGGGATCAATCCGTGCGCGATCTACGTGCTCCTCGCGCTGCTCTCCATCCTCTTGCGCGTGCGCTCGCGCAAGCGGCTCTTCCTCTTCGGCGGGACGTTCGTGGTGATGTCGGGCGTCGTCTACTTCCTGTTCATGTCGGCGTGGCTCGGGGTGTTCGCCCTGACCGGGGTGTCGCGCGCGATCACCATCGCGCTCGGCGTGGGGTTGGTCGCGATGGGCCTCGTCAACCTCAAGGAGCTCGTGTGGTTCAAGCAGGGGCCCTCGCTGATGATCCCCGATCGCGCCAAGCCGGGCCTGTTTCGCCGCATGCGCGCGATCGCCGCGGCGACGAGCCTGCCGGCGGCGCTGGCCGGCGTCGTGGTGCTCGCGTTCGTCGTGAACCTCGTCGAGCTCGGGTGCACGCTCGGCCTGCCAGCGATCTATACCCGCCTGCTCGCCCAGCGCGGCGGGGCGCGCGCCGCCTGGCTCGCGCTCTACAACGTCGCGTACGTGGTGCCGCTGGCCACGGTCGTCGGCGTCTACGCGCTCACGCTCCACCGGCTCGCGCTCGGCGAGCGCGGCGCCAAGGTGCTCAAGGCCATCAGCGGCACGCTCCTCGTGCTGTTCGGCGTCGCCTTCATCGCGGCTCCGAACCTGCTGCAGTGAGCGCTAACGACCGACGATCTTCTTGCCTACGGTGCCGAGTGCGAGCTCGATGCCCTCGGCGAGCTCGCCGGTGGTCTCCATCGCGGAGAGGTCGAGCCCGAGGTGCACCAGCGTCTTCGCCGCGGACGGCGAGAGGCCGGTCAGCACGGTGCGCGCGCCGAGGAGGCGGATCATCGCGGCGGCCTCGAGGAGGTGCTTCGCGACCGCGGTGTCGACCTCGGGGACGCCGGCGATGTCGAAGATCACGGCCTTGGCGCGCTCCTCGATGCTGCGGGAGAGGACGGACTCGGTCATCTGACGCGCGCGCAAGTGGTCGAGCGCGCCGATGACCGGCACCAGCAACACGCCCTGGTGCACGCGGATCACCGGCGTGATCAGATCGTGGAGCGCCTGGTGATAGGCGTCGCGCAGCTTGAGCTCGACGCCCTTGCGCTCGCTCATGTCGAGCGAGACGACCACGAGCCCGGCGGGGCACGGCTGGATGCGCAGCTCGAACCACGCGCGGCTGCCGTCCTCGAAGGTGAACTCGGTCTCGAGCGTGGTCGTCTCGCTCCGCGCGAGGCAGCGTTCGAGCGTGGCGAACAGCGGCGTGCGCTCGATGCCCGGGTAGCACTCGAACATCGTCTTCCCGAGCAGCTCGGCGGGCGACTTGCGGCCCTGTCGCGCCGTCGCGGCGTTGACGTAGAGGTAGCGCCACTCGCGCGAGAGGATCTGGAGCCCCTCGCTCAGCGAATCGAGCGTCTCGCGGATCATCGACGGGTCGTCGGGGCCGGCCATGGGGAGCGCATTCTCGTCACACCTTGACGGCGACGCCACCGTTCGCGAGCATGATCGCGATGGCGGTGGAGTCCGCCGATAACCGCGACCCCCGGCGGGGGAGCCAATGACTCCTACGGCAGTGCCATTCACGGCTCCGTAGGTGCTCACGATGAGGGATCGCGCAAAAGCACTGGTTCAGTGGACGTGGCTCGGAGCCGCCGCGGGCATCGCCTGCGGGCTCGCCTCGGGCGCCTTCCTCCTCTTGCTCGATCGCGCCACGCGGTTTCGCGAGACCCATGTCGTCATCGTCTACGCGCTGCCGCTCGCCGGCCTGTTGCTCGGACTGGTGTACGAGCGGTGGGGCCAGCCGATCAAGGGCGGCAACAACCTCATCATCGACACCATCCACGAGCAGAGCGAGCAGATCCCGCTGCGCATGGCGCCGATGGTGCTGCTCGGCACCGTGCTCACCCACCTCTTCGGCGGCAGCGCCGGCCGCGAGGGCACGGCGGTGCAGATGGGCGCGAGCCTCGCCGACGAGATCGCCCATCGCTTTCGGATCCGCCGCGAGGCGCGCCGGCAGCTCCTCGCCGCCGGCATCGCGGGCGGCTTCGGCTCGGTGTTCGGGACGCCGGTGGCCGGCGCGATCTTCGGGCTCGAGGTCGTCTCGATCGGGCGCATGGAGTACGAGGCGCTCGTCCCCGCGCTGATCGCCTCGCTGGTGGGCGACTACGTAACGAGGAGCCTCGGCGTGGTGCACACGGCGTATCCCGCGGCGCCCGTCGTCGACCTCACGCCGCTGGTGTTCGGCAAGCTGCTGGTCATCGGCGTCGCGATGGCGCTCGCGACGATCGCGTTCGTCGAGCTCACCCATCGCCTCAAGCGCACGCTCGAGCTACGCATCCCGCGCCTGCCGATCCGCATGTTCGTCGGCGGCTGCGCGCTGCTCGTCGTATGGAAGCTGGTCGGCTCCGACGACTACCTCGGCCTCGGCGTACCGACGATCGTGCGCGCGTTCTCCGATCCGAACCTCGTCTGGTATGCGTTCGCGGCCAAGCTGGTGTTCACCGCCATCACGCTGAGCAGCGGGTTTCTCGGCGGCGAGGTCACCCCGTTGTTCTTCGTCGGCGCCGCGCTCGGCAGCGTCGCGGCGCGCTTGCTGGGTTTGCCGATCGCGCTCGGCGCCGGCGTCGGGCTCGCCGCGGTGTTCGCGGCCGCGGCGAACACTCCGCTCGCGCTCTCGGTCATGGCCGTGGAGCTGCTCGGCGCGCCGGCGTTTCCCCACGTGGTGATCGTCTGCGTCGTCGCCTACCTGCTCTCTGGCCACCGCGGCATCTACCCCGCGCAGCGGCTCACGCGCCGAAAGCAGGGCGGCGAGCCGTTGCCCGAGGCGATCGCCCTCCGCGACTTCCGCGAGCCGGATCGACCGGCGGAGCCCGACACCGGGCCCGACTGACGTCAGTCGCGGCGCTTGCCCACGAGGTTGGTGTCGAGGGTGCCCTTCATGTGGATGGTGCGGAACAACACCTTCACGTCGCCCTCGAGCTTCCAGTTGGTGACCACCGCCACCGAGGCACCGTTGCTCGTCGCCCGCCCGCTCTGCAGCACTCCGATGAGCTCGCCGTGCGCGAGGCCGTCGTCCACTTTCTGCGGGCACTTCTGGCCGGGGAGCAGCGTGATCGTCGCGCCGGCGCGCTTTCCGCGGAGCACGCACGTCGCGTTGCGCTTGCTACTCAGCTCGAGTCGCACCGCGTCGTCGGGGCCGGAGATCGCGACGTCGAGCTCTGCCTGAACCGTCTTGTCGTACGCGGGGCCCTCGGTGGTGCGCACGCGGCAGGGGCCGAGTACGCGGTAGCGCATCGAGGTCTCGGCGGAGGCGGTGGAGACGAGGAGGAGGATCGCGGCGGCAAGAGCGGTGCGCATCACTCAGTCCGGTGTCGAGCCGCCGCGCTGCATTCAGCTACGCTGGCTCCGTGCACCGATTCCTGTTGCTGGGCTTGCTCGTCGGGTGTGGCGGTCAAGCCGCAGAGCCAAACGTCACCGCAGAGGACTCCGGCGCGGACACGACGAGCGTCGTGGACACGGGCGTGGCGGTCGACGACTCGGTTGCGCCCGACAGCGCAGCGCCCCCCGCCGACGCGCCGCCGCTCGACACGCCCGCCGACGCGCCGGCCTCGGCGAGCAGCGTCCTCGTGTACTCGGTCAACATCGAGAACATGATCTTCGACTGGAAGGACCTCGTCCACGTGATGGAGCGCGACGCGCGCAACGTCGACGTCCTCCTCGTGCAGCAGATGACCGACAAGAAGCGCCTCGACGAGCTCGCCGACTTCATGAGCGCGCGCCTCGGGGAGAAGTACGCCGGCGTGGTCGCGCAGAACAACCCGACCGATCAGCGGTTCCAGGGCGAGGTGACGCCGCGACCGACGGTCACCACCGGCGTGATCTGGCGCGCGGCGCGGTTCCGATACCTCAGTCACGAGAGCTGGTTTCCGTTCGGAGATCGCGACGGCATGGGCGGCCACACCTGCGCGACGCGCGCGCCGCACTCCGGCTACGAGACGATTCGCGTCCGGCTCGAGGACACCCTCGCCAAGAAGGAGGTCGCCGCGGCGAGCCTGCGCCACTGGACCTGGATGGACTGCTCGCTGGTCAACATGCTGGAGATGGTCGACGGACAGAAGACCGGCGCGAGCGCGCACGCGCCGATGCCGGACGTCGGGCTGCAGCTGGTTGGCGGCGACTTCAACGGCCCGGCGTTCGACTCGGGCGGCGACTACAAGTGCTGGTATCGCGTCATGGTCGCGGGCCTCGGCGGCGAGATGTGCGCGAGTCACCCGAACCTCGGCTTCGCCGACCCGGTCTACGACAAGTGCAAGGGCGACAAGGCCTGCGTCAGCGCCGAGAGCAACATCGACTTTGTGTTCGGGCGCATCCAGGGCGGTAAGCCGGCGCGCACCGCGGGCTACAACCTGATCACCTACGCCGACGGAGACGCGGCCGACAAAGCCGTCACCGGGAGCGATCAGCTCTCGAACCGGATCGGCACCCACGGCTTCAACGACGTCACGAGCAACTACTCGGAGCACCGCGCTCGGCGCGCCTTGTTCTTCTACGAGTAGAAAGGGGGTTACACTCCCCGCCCATGACCGAGCCGGAGGATCCCGAGGTCGTCGCGATGCGTGAGCGCGCCGAGCGCGTCATGGCGCGCCGTGCAAAGGAGCGCAGCGAGGCGAGCGAAGACACCTCGGAGAAGCCGAAGAAGAAGAAGGGCCGCCAGTGGTACCACTGGGTGTTCGACACCGCCCTGTTCCTGCTCGCGGCGTATCTCATCAAGACGCGCTTCTTCGACAAGCAGCCCGAACCCCCGGCGCCCGCGCCGGCCGCGAGCTCGGCCGCGTCGGCGGCGCCGCG
>JALHOE010000073.1 GCA_022843175.1 Deltaproteobacteria bacterium | reverse complement strand
CGCCGCCCACCGCGCCGCCGAGCGACGCCTACCCGATGCTCCGTCACTGGGAGCAGCCGACCACGCCGAACACCGTCGCGCTCACCTTCGACGACGGCCCGAACCCGGCGACGACCAACCGCATCCTCGACACGCTCAAGGCGGAGAAGATCCGCGCCACGTTCTTCATCAACTCGCGCGCGACGATCGACCTCAGGACGAGCAGCGAGGCGCAGAAGAGCCTGCTGCGGATCGTCGCCGAGGGGCACGTCCTCGGTAACCACACCGGCAATCACTACGATCTGTCCAAGACCTCCACCGACGTCGACGCCCAGCTGCGCGCGCTCGAGGACGATCTCGCGCTCGTCGCCCCGTGCGCGCCGCGGGTGACCCTGGTGCGCGCCCCGTTCGGGCAGCCGTACCTCTCGGGCACCGACGACGAGCAGGCGCGGGTGTTCCCGATCGTGGCGAAGCACGGTGTCCACATCGGCTGGAGCATCGAGGCGCTCGATTGGACGTGCGACAGCTCGGCGTGCATCGTCGATCGCATCCTCAAGCGGATCGACCTCGGCCGACGCGGCTCGATCCTGATGCACGACACCCAGACCCTCACCGCCGACGCGCTGCCCACGTTGATCGCCGAGCTTCGCAAGCGCGGCGTCGCGTTCGTCACCGCGGAGAAGCTCGTGCGGGACAAATACGGCAAGACATCGGCCGCGCTCGTGAAGTGAGCGTCAGATGTATTGGGTGATCCCGAGCTGGTAGAACCAGCTCCCGTTCGGCGCGTGAAGCCGCGCCACGTCGAAGCGGAGCAGCGTATCGACCAGCGCGGTCGGGAGGATGCGCACGCCCGCGCCCGTGGACCACGCGTTCACCCACGGCGTCGCGTCGCCGCGCGCGTCCATCGGCTGGAACCGCGCGGCGTCGGTGAAGAGCACGCCCTGGAGGTACCAGCGCTTGCCGAGCGACAGCGCGTGGCGCAGCTCCAGGTTCGCGAAGCCGACCTTCGCGCCACGGTGGAGCGAGTCCGACAGGCCCCGCACGCCCTGCTGGCTTCCTATAAGCAGACTATGGTTTACGTTGCCGCCGTTGACGGCGGCGATCTTGCCGAAGGCGACGAGCGCGGTGGCCTCGCCGAGCTTCAGCGCGCCGAGCGCCTTGACCAGGGCCTCGTGGCGCGGCTCGGCGGCGCCGAGGAAGACTCCCGGCTTCACCTCGAGGGTGAGCCGCGCGCCGTTCGGCGTGAGGTCGTTCCACGAGTAGCGATCCCAGATCAGCTCGCTCACCACGCCCGCGTAGGTGCCGCTGCGGAGCGCGTGAGGCGTGTCGACGTAGGTGTACGTCTCCCGATACGCCTCGACCTGCAGCTCGTAGCGCCAATGGCGCCCGTAGAGGAACGGCGAGAGGAACTCGACGAAGCCGCCGAAGCGGTTGCGATGCCACTTCGAGGCGTCGCCTTCGAAGCGGAAGCCGGAGCCGGCGTAGAACACCTCGAGCTCGTTCATCCACCGCCGCGGCCCGTACGGGTGCTGGTTCATCCACACCGCGAAATTGAGTCCGCGTTCGCTGTAGCTGGCCTTTCCACCGAGGCGCGTGCCGCGGCCGTCGATGTCGTTCTCGGTGAGGCCGAGGGTGATCTTGGAGTCGCGCAGCGTCTTGCCGCTCGAGAAGTCGACGGTCGGAGAGATCGTCGCCTTGCGCCGCACCCGGACGTGGAGGACGCGCCCGTCGATCGTCACGGACACGAAGTCGAACAGCGCGAGGTTGCGCACCCGCCGCGCGTACTCCGTGAGCTCGGCGGCGGTGAGCGCCGTCGGCAGCGGGCGCGGCAACAGCTCGACGAGCGTCTCGCGTTTCGTCGAGCCGAGGCCCTCGGCCTCGAGCGCGTCGATCTGCTGGACGACGGCGACCTCGCTCACAGAACGCCCTGCACGCTGAAACCGGCGCCCTGCTTGTCGACCGTGGGCGTCACCCGGATCGGAAGCTCGTGCAGCGCCGGCACGAGGATGCCCATCGCGGAGCCAACCAGCGCGCCGGCGATCACGTCGGTCATGAAATGCCGACCGGCCAGCACGCGCGCGGTGGCCACGGTGGTGGCGATCGGGAGGCCGACGGCGAGCACGGCGTTCGACGCCCCGGGATGCCTCCGGTGCATGGCCATGAACGTCGAGGTCACGAGCGCGAACGACATCGAGGTGTGGCTGCTGATGAAGGACATGCCGGTGTCGGCGTCCGTGCGCGCGTCGGCCGGCGCCCTGTCGCCGTAGAGAAACGGACGCGGGCGCTCGGTAGCGACCGTGATCAGTGAGGGCGCCGAGTTGGCGAGGAGCGCCGACTGCGCGATCACCACCGCGTCGTTCAACGCGGGGAGGAAGCCCTCGTCGGCCACGAGCATGGTCGCGGACGACACGGCCAGGAGGCCCACGCCGACGTCCGAGACGCGCGCCCAGGGCTGACTCCAGAACCCCGCGGTGGTGCGGTCGAACGCGTTGAGCTCCGACGGATCGCAGCGCGGCGCGCAGTACGCGCGTTGCGTCCGGAAGAAGCGGGCCGAGCCGAACACCGCGCCGATGACCAGCACGGGGATGTCGATCTCGGCGTAGAGCTGGAACGCCGGCGTGCGCGGGTCGTGGGGGCTCGGTTCGATGGGGGTGACGGCCAGGGCGGCGGTGAGAGCGACGGAGAGCACGGACCCATGTATAGAGCTTCGGTGTCTCCCCCGCTCGCCGCGCCCCCGCCCGGCACGTCCTCCGACGAGCTGCTCGACCGATTTCTCGCGTACGTGAGCGGACTCGGGATCGAGCTATACCCGGCCCAAGAGGAGGCGATCCTCGAGATCTTCTCCGGCAAGAACGTCATCCTCAACACGCCCACCGGGTCGGGCAAGTCGCTCGTGGCCACGGCGATGCATTACAAGGCGCTCAGCGACGGCGGGCGCAGCTACTACACGTCGCCGATCAAGGCGCTCGTCAGCGAGAAGTTCTTCGCCCTGTGCAAGGACTTCGGCGCCGACAACGTGGCGATGATCACCGGCGACGCCTCGGTGAACAGCACCGCGCCGATCGTGTGCTGCACCGCCGAGATCCTCGCCAACCGCGCGCTGCGCGAGGGGGCCGATCTCGATTGCGACGCCGTGATCATGGACGAGTTTCACTACTACGGCGACCGCGATCGCGGCTGGGCGTGGCAGGTCCCGCTCCTCACGTTGCCGCACGCGCGGTTCCTCCTCATGAGCGCCACCCTCGGCCCGGTCGACAAGTTCGTCGACGAGCTCGACGGCCGCACCGGCATCGAGACGAAGGTCGTGCGCGGCATGCACCGCCCGGTGCCGCTCGAGTTCGAATACCGCGAGACGCCGCTCCACGAGACGGTGGCCGACCTGGTCAACCACGGCCGCGCGCCGATCTACCTCGTCAACTTCACCCAGCGCGCGTGCGCCGAGGTCGCGCAAGACCTGCTCTCGCAGGACTTCGCCAGCAAGGACGAGAAGAAGGCGATCGCCGAGGCGCTCGGCAACGTGCGGTTCGAGTCGCCCTACGGCAAGGAGATGCAGCGGTTCCTCCGCCAGGGCATCGCCGTGCACCACGCCGGCCTCCTGCCGAAATACCGCCTCGTCGTCGAGAAGCTCGCGCAGCGCGGCCTGCTCAAGGTGATCTCCGGCACCGACACACTCGGCGTCGGGGTGAACATCCCGATCCGCACCGTGCTCTTCACCCGCCTCTGCAAATACGACGGCGAGAAGACGATCATCCTCCCCGTCCGCGACTTCCAGCAGATCGCCGGCCGCGCCGGCCGCAAGGGCTTCGACGACATGGGTTGGGTGGTCGCGCAGGCGCCCGAGCACGTGATCGAGAACCTGCAGATCGACGAGAAGGTCGCCAAGGATCCGAGCAAGAAGAAGAAGCTGGTGAAGAAGAAGCCGCCGGACTTCGGCTTCCTCCACTGGGATCGCAGCACGTTCCAGCGCCTCACCGAGTCGCAGCCCGAGCCGCTCGTCTCGCGGTTCCAGATCAACCACGGGATGATCCTCAACGTGCTCGAACGCCCGCGGGGCGGAGGGTGCAAGGCGCTCGTGCGCCTCGGCCGCGACAGCCACGACACTCCGGCGCAGAAGCGGCAGCTCCGCGCCCACGGCATGGCGCTCTTCCAGTCGCTGCTCGACGCCGCGATCATCGAGCGCGTCGACGGCCGGCTTCAGCTCCACGTCGACCTGCAGGACGACTTCTCGCTCCACCACGCGCTCTCCCTGTGGCTGGTCGACACGGTGGAGCGCCTCGATCGCGCCTCGGACACCTACGCGCTCGACGTGCTCACCCTCGCCGAGTCGATCGTCGAGAACCCGGACGTCATCCTCCGGGCGCAGCTCGAGAAGCTCCGCTCCGAGACCTTCGCGCGGCTCAAGGCCGAGGGCGTCGAGTTCGACGAGCGCAAGGCCGCCCTCGAGGAGCTCGAGTACCCGAAGCCCAACCGCGAGTTCATCTACGACTCCTACAACTTGTTCGCGAAGGCGCACCCGTGGGTGGGCGAGAACATCCGCCCCAAGAGCATCGCCCGCGAGATGTTCGAGACGCTGCAGACCTTCTCCGGGTACGTGAAGGACTACGGCCTCCAGCGCTCCGAGGGCGTGCTCCTCCGTTACTTATCCGAAGTATATAAAGTGATGATACAAACGGTCCCCGCGCTCGCGAAGAACGACGCGGTCGACGACGTCGTCGCCTTCCTCGGCGCGATCGTCCGCGGGACCGACGCGAGCCTACTCGAGGAGTGGGAGCGCATCCGCGATCCCTCGCGCGAGCCGCTCGCGCCGCAACAAGAGGTCGTCAGCGACGTCACCCGCGACCCCCGCGGCTTCCGCATCCTCGTGCGCAACAAGCTCCACCGCCTCGTCCAGTCGCTCCGGTCCGAGGAGCTGGTGCTCGAGCTCATCGCCGAGACCGACGACGAGGGTGAGCGCTGGACCAAGCCGCGCCTCGAGCGCGAGCTCGCCCCCTTCCGCGCCGACCACACCGGCCTCCGCAACGACCGGAGCCCGAAGCTGACCAAGCTCGACGAGACAACCTACGAGGTCCAGCAGATCCTCCCCGACCTCGAGGGCGACGACGACTGGTTCCTCGAAGCCCGCATCGACGAGCCGAAATCGCGGGACATCGGCGAGCCGGTCATTGTCTTGCGCCGCATCGGCCGCTGACGGCATCAGGTACCGGTCGATGTTCGCGGCTCTGACGGCGGCGCTGTGGCTCTCGGTGGTCGTCACCGCGGCCGCGATCCGCAATCGGCTCTACGCCACGTTCGTCGGCGTGATGCTCGGCATCCACTCGCTGATCGCGGCCGGCATCTACCCGTACGCCGGCCCGCTCCGCCCGGTGTTCCTCGGGCTGCACGCCACCGTCTTCGTCCACTTCCTGTTCCTCGCGCGTCCGCGGCTGCGCCCCCTCCCGTTCCGCGTGCTCGTGAGTTTGCCCGCGTCGTTCTTCGTCGGGGGCACGTTCCTCGCGCTGCCGTGGGCGCTCCTCGGCATCTTCGTCCCTCCGCCATTCGTATACATTCCTTATCTATTGGGCGCGTTCGGCCTCTTCCAGTCGCTGTCCTCGCGGCTCGAGGAGGTCGACGTGGTGGTCAACGACGGCGAAGTGAGCGCGCTCGGCCCCCACCGCACGTCGAGCTTCCGCGAGGAGCGCCCGCTGCGCGTGGTGCAGATCACCGATCCTCACCTCGGCCCGTTCATGTCGGTCCGGCGGCTGCGCGCCATCTGCGAGCGCGCCGTCGCCCGCGAGCCGGATCTCGTCTTCCTCACCGGCGACTTCCTCACCATGGAGTCGCAGCGCGACGTGCGCGATCTCACCGAGGCGCTCTCCCCGCTGCGCGCGATGCGCGGCAAGGTGTTCGCCTGCCTCGGCAACCACGATCACGAGGCGCTCGAGCTGGTGATGGCGGCCCTCGCGGAGAACGACGTGACGCTGCTGATCGACGACGAGACCACGGTGACCACGCCCGCCGGCAAGGTGCAGATCGTCGGGTTCGACTATCACTTCCGCGAGCGCGCGAAGCGCATCCCGGCGGTGTGCGCGGCGCACCCGCGAAAGCCCGAGCACCTGCGCATCGTCCTGCTCCACGATCCCGGCGCCTTCCGCCACCTTCCGGAGCGCGAGGGCGATCTCGTGCTGTCGGGGCACACCCACGGCGGGCAGGTCGGCCTCGTCAGCCTCGGCGGCGGCTGGACGTTCCTCCGGCTGTTCGGCACCAAGCTCCCCGACCACGGTCTGTGGGCACGCGGGCGCGATCGCCTTTACGTGCACCGCGGCACCGGCCACTACGGCTTCCCGCTCCGGCTCGGCGTGCCGAACGAAGAGAGCCTGTTGCGCGTTCACCGAGCACCATGAGATCCCTCGCCCTCTTGCTCCTGCTCGGCTGCCAGGCCGCGCCGCCCGTCCCGGTGGCGCCCGCGCCGGCGCCCGTCGCGCCGCACGTGAAGCCGGCGTTCGAGGTGCGCTCGTTCAACCACAAGAAGCCCGACGTGCACGTCGAGTGGCTGGTGCTCACGCTGCCGAGCGCCAAGGCGGCGGCGAAGATCTCTGCTGAGATGGAGCACGACCACGTCAAGGCCGCGCGCGGGTTCCTCGCGGAGGCGCAGAAGGCGAAGGAGAACCGCGACGACGCGCCCTTCGTCTCACCCGACGAGTGGAGCCTGCACATCCAGTGCGGGGTCACGACGCTCCTGCCCGAGCTGGTGAGCATCCGCTGCGAGCAGGACGACTACCTGGGCGGCGCGCACGGCATGCAGCACACGAGCGCGCGCACCTACGCGATCGAGGGCGACGACGCGCGCAGGCTCGCGCTCGACGATCTCTTCGTGCAGCCCTGGAAGCCGACGATCGACGCCGCGTGCATGGACGCGCTCCGTCGCGCCGACGCCCAATGGGTCACCGACGGCACCCTCACTTCGGTCGAGGAGATGCTCCACACCTGGAACGTCGGCAAGGACGGCCTGATCTTCGCGTTCGATCCGTACGAGGCCGGGCCGTATGCCCAGGGCCCGATGCAGGCGCACATCGCGTGGCCGGTGCTGGCGAAGATCCGCAGGCGCCCCGGACCGCTCGACGTAGTCGCCCCCTGAAGCTACAACTCCGCCCCCTTGCGACGCCTCCTCGCGCTCGACCTCGACGGTACGCTGCTCCGCCGCGACGGCACCATCGCCCCGCGCGACGTCGACGCCATCCGCCACGCGCGCGACGCCGGGGTCTACGTCACGCTCGCCACGGGACGGCTCATCGGTGGCACGCTCCACCACGCCCGCACGCTCGAGCTCGACGGCGCGATCGTCTGCGGCGACGGCGCCACCACTGCGAGCGCGGTCACCGGCGAGGTCCTCGACGCGAGCCCGGTCGATCTCGAGACGGCGCAGGGGCTCGTGTCCACGCTCCGCGAGCACGGCCTCGTCCCGTTCGTGTTCTCGCACGGCGACATCCACGCCGACGAGAGCGCCCGCAGCTACGACGACTGGGTCCGCATCTGGAGCGAGCAGATCCACTACCACCCCGTGCTCGCCGACTCGCACGCGTGGCGCACCGAGGGCACCGTGGCGATGACCCTTGGCCTCGGCGAGGACGAAGCGGTCACCGCCGCTCGTGGAGCGCTCGACGAGCGGTGGGGGAGCCGCGTGCTCAACACCCGCTTCGCCTTCGGTCAGCGCCACATGGTCCGCTCGTTCCGGCCCGAGTGCAGCAAGGGCTACGCGCTCGGCCGCCTGGCCGAACGCCTCGGCATCCCGCGCGACGAGTGCGTGGTGGTCGGCGATTGGTACAACGATCTCTCCATGTTCGAGTTCGCCGGTCGCTCCTTCGTGATGAACGGCGCCCCGGACGACGTGAAAAAGGCGGCAACCCACCGGCTCCTCGCCCGCGCCGGCGAGGGCGGCGGCGTCGCCGAGGCGATCGACCGCGCCTTTTAAAGGCGGATCGAGAACTTCATCCAATCGTCGAGGCCTCGACTGGAGCGCGGGCCTCTTGTTGTGTGCAGCCGCCGCACGGGGATCGTGCAACGCGAGCACGGGCTCCAACGGAGCGGTGCTGGTCCGCGCCTTGCTGAACGGCTGAGCGTGCCCCAACCGAGCGTGCCCCAACCGCCCCCTCCGCCCGCGCCGCCCGCGCCGATTCGCTCCCCCAGGGTGGATCCGCTGATCGGTCGCACGCTGATGAACGGCGAGTTCCAGATCGTCAAAAAGATCGGGACCGGCGGGATGGGTAGCGTCTACGAGGCCTCCCAGCAGTCGATTCAGCGGAAGGTCGCGGTGAAGATCCTGCACCGCAAGCTCTCCGAGCGTCGCGACCTCGCCTCGCGCTTCCACCGCGAGGCCGCGGCGATGAGGCGCCTGCGCCACCCGAACGTGGCGCGGGTCTTCTTCTACGGCGCGGAGGAGGCCGACTCGCTCCTCTTCATCGTGATGGAGCACATCGCGGGCCGGAACCTGCACCAGCTCGTCAAGGCAGAGGGGCCGCTGCCCGCGGCCCGTGCGGTGTCGATCGTCGCGCAGGCCGCGCGAGCGCTCTCCGAGGCCCACGCGCTCGGGATGGTGCACCGCGATCTCAAGCCCGAGAACCTCATGGTGTGCACCGAGGGAGCGCCCGCCGACTTCGTGAAGCTCCTCGATTTCGGGCTCGCGAAGGTGACGCAGGAGGAGCTGCGGGCGGACTCCGTCGCGCTGACCAAGGAGGGCATGATCTTCGGGACTCCCGAGTTCATGTCGCCCGAACAGGCACGCGGCGAGCTGCTCGACGCGCGAAGCGACATCTACTCGCTCGCCGTGATCCTCTACGAGGCGCTCACCGGCCTCCTGCCGTTCGAGGCCAAGCACGCGAACGCGTTCCTCCAGCTGCACATCGAGCAGCCACCGATCCCGCTCCGCACGCGGGCGCCGCACATCGAGGTGAGCGCCGAGCTCGAGCGCGTCATCCTCGGGGCGCTCGCGAAGAAGCCCGCCGATCGTCCGCAGTCCGCCGCCGCGTTCGCCGAGGCGCTCGAGCGCGCGGTCATGGGCGGCGGAGCGCCCGCGGAAGCGGCGGAAGCGGCGGAACCGGCGGAACCTGCGACGCCCGCGAAGGAGTCGAGAGCGGGCCTGGTCGGGTTCGCGCTGCGCGCCCTCGGCATCATCCGCTGACCTCCCGTACCGACGTGTTCACCGCGCGCGGCGTCCGCTACGCTCGCGGCCGGTGCTCGCGGCTGGATCACGCATCGACGGGCGCTACCACGTCGTCCGCTTCCTCGGCCGCGGCGCGATGGGCTCGGTGCTGCTCGCGAGGGACGAGAACCTCGACCGACTCGTCGCGATCAAGCTGATCGGCGATCTCGCCGCGACGGTCCCCGACTTCGAGGCGCGCTTTCGGCGCGAGGCCGCGGCGCTCGCGGCGATTCGCCATCCGAACGTGGTGCAGGTCTACGCGGCCGGGCGTCACGAGGGGACGATGTTCTTCGTGATGGAGCTCGTCGAGGGCCGCGATCTCGACTGGATCGTCAACGAGCACGCGTCCAACGGCGCGTCGGTGCCGCTGCCGCGCGCGCTCACGATCCTCGAACAGGTCGCCAGCGGCCTCCACGCGATTCACCTCGCGGGCTTCGTGCACCGCGACGTCAAGCCGGCCAACGTCGTCATCGAAGAGGCGACCGGCCGGCCCGTCGTCGTCGACCTCGGCCTCGCCGCTTCGATCCAGGAAGCGCGGCACGAGGAGCGCGGCGTCGGCACCCCGGCCTACGCGGCGCCGGAGCAGGTCGGCGACACCATCGACGCGACGAAGCTCGGGCCGCGCGCCGACGTCTATGCGCTCGCGTGCACGGCGTTCGAGGTGTTCGCCGGGCGGCCGCCCTTCGTCGCCAACGACGCCGACGTCGTCGTGTTCCTCCACCTCACGAAGGCCCCGCCACTGCTGTCGCAGCTCCGGCCCGACCTCGTCGCGCTCGACGGCGTGCTCGCGCGCGCCCTCGAAAAAGATCCCGGGCGCCGCTTCGCCACGGCGCCCGAGCTCGTGAGCGCGCTCCGCGAGGCGTCCGGCGTGCGCGACGAGGCGCCGTCCCTGGTCGGTCGTCCGCCCCTCGCCGACGTGCTCCGCGTGCTCGTCGTCGACGACGACGAGGACTTCACCAAGCTGATCTCGACGTGCGCCCGCATCGCGTTTCGCGACGCGAAGGTCGAGGTCGAGTCGGTCACCTCCGGCGCCGCCGCGCTCGAGCGGGTCTCGACGCTGCGGCCGCACCTCCTCCTGCTCGACTACCAAATGCCGGGCCTCAACGGGATCGAGACCCTGAGCCGGCTGCGCGCCCTGCCGTTCGGCGACGCGGTCCGCGTCGTGGTCGTCAGCGCGCATCAACAGCAGTGGCGATTCTCGGTGCTGGGCGTCAACGATTTCATCCTCAAGGGCGATTCGCCCGCCGCGCTCACGCAGTCGCTGCGCGCGGTGCGCGACAAATACGGGTTCCAATGATCAAGACGGTGCTGTTGGTCGACGACGAGCCCGACATTCGCACGATCGGGTCGATGAGCCTCTCGCGGGTCGGCAAGCTCGAGGTGCGCACCGCGGCCTCCGGCGCCGAGGCCCTGCGGATGGCCGGGGAGACCATCCCCGATCTCATCCTGCTCGACGTGATGATGCCCGAGATGGACGGACCGGCCACGCTGGTCGCGCTGCGGGCGATCCCCGCGCTCGCGGCCACGCCCGTGATCTTCATGACCGCGAAGGTCCTCCGTGACGAGGTGGATCGGTGGCTGTCGCTCGGCGCGATCGGCGTCATCCGCAAGCCCTTCGATCCGATGAAGCTGCCCGACGAGGTGCGCGCACTGGTCGCAGGCAGAGCGTGAAGCCCGCGCCCCTCCCCGAGAACGAGCAGGAGCGACTCGCCTCGCTCGCGCGGACGCGGCTGCTCGACAGCGTGACCGAGGTCACGTTCGACGACTTCGCGCGCATCGCGGCCGAGATCGCCGGCACGCCCATCGCGCTCGTCACCCTGATCGACGAGCACCGTCAGTGGTTCAAGGCTCGCGTCGGGATCGCGGCCACCGAGACGCCTCGCGACCAGGCCTTCTGCGCGCACGCCATCCTCGAGGACGGGCTGTTCGAGGTGCCCGACGCAAGAGCGGACGAGCGCTTCCACGACAACCCGCTGGTCGTCGGCGAGCCGTACGTTCGCTTCTACGCGGGCGCGCCGATCGAGGGCGACGGCAAGCAGAAGCTCGGGACGGTGTGCGTCGTCGATCACGTGGCGCGCACGCTGACGCCCCCGCAGCGCGAGGCCCTCACCTCGCTCTCGCGGTTGATCTCCGCGCACATCGAGCTCCGTCGCAAGTCACTCGAGCTCGCGGAGCTCCACCGCGAGGCCGTCGAGAACGCGGCGCGGCTCCGCCTCAACACCGAGCTGCTCGACCTCGCCAACGACATGATCCTCGTGAAGGACTTCGCGGGGCACATCCTGTACTGGAACCAGGGGGCGGAGCGCGCCTACGGCTACACCCGCGACGAGGCCCTCGGGCAGATCGCCCACGACCTGCTGCGGACGACGTACTCCGGCTCGCGCCAGGCGGTCGTCGAGATCCTGGAGCGAGACGGCTACTGGGAGGGAGAGCTCGTGCGCGCCAAGAAGGACGGCGCGCAGCTCATCGTCGGCAGCCGCTGGGTGCTGCAGCGCGACGACAAGGGTGCGCCGCGCGCGATCCTCGAGCTGAGCAGCGACATCACGCGGCGCAAAGAGGTGCAGCGCATGAAGGACGAGTTCGTGTCGATCGTCTCGCACGAGCTGCGCACGCCGCTGACGTCCATCCGCGGAGCGCTCGGCCTGCTCGAGGGCGGCGTCGTCGGCGAGCTCCCCGGGGAGGCGCTCGAGCTCGTGAAGATCGCGCGCTCCAACTCCGACCGGCTCATTCGGTTGGTCAACGACATCCTCGATCTCGAGAAGATGGAGGCCGGCAAGCTCGAGCTCGATCCACGCGAGATCTCTGCGCGCGCCGTGATCGACGGCGTCGTCCGCGCGCTCGAGACCCTCGCGCAGCAGGCCGAGCTGCGGGTCCGCGTCGAGGCGCCCCCCGAGCTGCGCCTGGTGGCCGACGAGGACCGCGTCACCCAGCTCCTCACCAACCTGGTCTCCAACGCGATCAAGTTCTCGCCGCCGAACACCACGGTCACCGTCTCGGCGGAGCGGCGCGGCCCGCGCACGGTGCGGCTCGCGGTGCGTGACCAGGGGCCCGGGATCCCGCCCGACCAGCTCGGGAAGCTCTTCGGCAAGTTCCAGCAGGTCGACGCGTCCGATCAGCGGCGACGCGGCGGCACCGGCCTCGGGCTCTCGATCAGCAAGGCGATCGCCGAGCAGCACGGCGGCGCGATCGGCGTCGAGACGCTCCCCGGCAAGGGCGCGCTGTTCTGGGCTGACCTGCCGGCCAAGGCGGTGAGCACGATGCGCTCGGTCGCGCACGGTCCCCGCCGCCTCGTCCTCCTCGTCGACGCGCGCGGCACCCTGTCGCAAGCCCTCTCGCCGCTGCTCGCCGAAGAAGGCTGCGTCGTCGCGCGGGCGAGCGATCTCGCGGAGGCCGAGCGATGGCTCGACAACTCGCACCCCGCGGCCGTCATCGTCGACGTCGATCTGCCGGACTCGCACGCGCTCGACATCGTCGAGGCCCTCTCCAGGCGGTTCACGCCGGACGAGTCGCCGACGATCGTCCTGACCGGCCGCTTGCCCGACGACGACCGCCGCGCGGCGCCGCTGCCGGTGGAGTGGGTCCTCGACCCGCTCGACGACCAGAGCATCAAGCACGCGCTCCGCTGGGGCCGGCGCAAGGGAGGGGTGCCACGCGTCCTCCTGATCGAGGACGACGCGGGCTTCCGCACGGTGATGGCCGCGCGCCTGCGCACGCTCGGCGTCGAGGTGCTCGAGGCCGGCGACGCCGAGAGCGCGCTCGAGGCCGTTCGAACGACCGCGCCCGACCTGATCGTGCTCGACATCGGCCTGCCCGGACGCGACGGGTTCGACGTCGTCGCCGAGCTGCGGCAGGAGCGCGCGCGCTCGACGCCGTTGATCGTCTACACGGCGCGCGATCTCGGGCACGAGGAGCGCGTGGAGCTCTCGCTCGGGATCACGCGGTGGCTCACCAAGTCGCGCACCGACGAGGAGCACTTCGTTCAGGCGGTGCGCGAGCTGCTCAGCGGGCTGTTGCCCTCGACGCAGCCGTGATGAGGCCGGCCACCAGGTGCGCGACGTCCTCCCCGCGCTCGAGTGCGTCCTCCAGCGCGCCCGCCGCCGCGCTCACCTCGGCGAACCCGAACGAGCCGGCCGTCCCCCGCAGACGGTGAGCGAGCGCGCGCGCCTCCTCGCGGTCGGTCGCGAGCGCAACGACGATCGCCCGGGCCTTGGGCGACAGGCTCGCTGCGTACTCGAGCCGCAGCGCCGCGAGCTCGGCTTCGAGCTCGTCCACGCTAACGCCTCCGGTCGAGCTCGCGGAGCACCGCCGACAGCCGCGGCGAGAGGTCCGGGCCCTTGGCGACGAAGCGCGTGATCCCGAGCTCGCCGAGCAGCGCGAGGTCGTCTTCTTGCGCGAGCGCGCTCACCGCGACGATCGTGGTCGCGTCTGCGAGGTGGGTGCCGCGGAGGTACATCGCGAGCTCGACGCCGTTCATCGTCGGCATGCGGAGGTCGAGCAGCAGCAGATCGGGCGGCTGCTGGTGCACGAGCTTGATCGCGGCCTCGGCGTCGTGCGCCGTGGCCACCGCGGCGCTCGGCACGCTCGAGCGCACGATCACGCGGAGCAGCGACGCCATCTCCGGATCGTCGTCGACGATGAGGACCGACGACCCGCGCCCCATTTGCAGCGGCTCGGCGCCGCGCAGCGCACGCAGCGCCGCGCCGACGCTGTCGATGCTCTCGGGGCGCTTCTCGGGCGTCTTCTCGAGCAGCGCGAGGACCAGCTCGGCGAGCTGCGGGGGGATGTCGTCGCGCAGCTCGCGCGGATCGGGCGCGTCGTCCGACAGGTGCGCCGTCCATACGTCGGCGGTGTTCTTTCCGCCGAAAGGGGTGCGCATCGTGAGCATCTCGTACGCCATGACACCGAGCGCGTAGAGGTCGACGGCGAAGCGCTCCCCCGAGCGGCTGTCGTTCATGATCGCCTCGGGCGCCATGTAGTCCGGCGTGCCCATGGGGGAGCTCGGCATCCCCGAGGCCTCGGGCAGCGCGAGACCGAAGTCCATCAGCACCACGCGATTGTTGGGCGCGAGCATCACGTTGCCCGGCTTGATGTCGCGATGCGCGAGGCCGACTCGGTGCACGGCGGCGATGCCGTCGGCGACGCCGATAAGGACGTCGAGCACCTCGCGGATCGTGAAGCGATGCTGCGAAGCGCGGCGGCGCGCGATGTGGGTGTGGAGCGAGACGCCGTAGATCCGCTCCATGACGACGTACTCGATGCCGCGGTGCGTCCCGCGATGGAACACCGTGACCATCGTCGGGTGGCGCAGCGCCGCGAGCGCGCGCGCCTCGAGCCGCAACCAGTGCACCTCGCGGTCGGGCCAACCCGCCTTGATCGCGACGCGTCGGTCGAGCACGAGATCGCGCGCCTCGAAGACCTGACCCATCCCCCCCTGGCCGAGCACGCCAAGGATCTCGTACGTCTCGCCGAGGATCTCACCGACGCGAAACAGTGGAACGCGCGGCTTGCTCGTCTTCCGCTCCGGCTTGGTGGAGTCGTCGCGCATCACGATCGCCCTAACGCGTTATAGCGTACGCTGGCCGCGCCCATGAAGCTGCGCAGGAAATGGACCCTCGCACTCCTGCTCACGGGAGCCCTGCCGCTCGGCGCCCTCGCCTACACCACCGCACGCATCCAGAAGCGCGGCCTCGAGACGTCCGAGCGTCAGCTCGAGGTAGCGGTCATCGATCACGTGGCCACCGTCATCCAGCGCTCGCTCGACGAGGCGTCCGAGGCCACCCATCGCGTCGGGCGGGTACTGACCGAGGCCAGCATCGGCAGCGACGACGCACGTCTGGAGCTCGCGCGCGAGACGATGGCCCGCGCCACCCCGCTCGCGCAGGTCGCGGTCTACGACGGCAACGGCAAGCTGCTCGACGCGATCAACCGCGCCGGCGTCACGACGACCGCCCCGCCGGAGCAGCTTTCGAACGCCAAGCCCGCGCCGGACGCGCGGGGCAGCTGGCAACTCAACCACACGACGCTGCGCTTCCTCGAGCCGGTGTTTCGCAACGGAGAGCTGCGCGCCTGGGTGCTCGGCACGCTGCGCGACGCGGCGCTCGACGAGCAGATCCGGGGCATCTCGCGCGATCGATTCGACGGCCGCCCCGACGGCGTGCTGCTCCTCGACGAGGGCGGGCGGATCTTCGCCGGTGGAGACGAGACCATCGGTCCGGGCGGCTCCCTCCTCGGCCGCGATCTCTTCGCGCAGACCAGCCTGCCGAGCGGCGCGTTCGCCAAGCCCTTCGCCATGGCGACCGAGTTCACGAGCGCGAGCGGCGAGGCGATGGTCGGCTCGGCGCGATCGTTGCCCGAGCACCGCTGGGCGCTCGTCGTTCGTCGCCCCGCGAGCGCGGTGTATGCGACGCTCGCTGCGTCGCGCCGGCTGCTCGGGATCGCCGCCGGCGGCTTCGCGCTCCTCGCCCTCGGCCTCGGCGCGTACCTCGCGGCGCGGACCACCAGGCCGATTCGCTCGCTCGTCGAGCTCTCCCGGGCGTACGGGCGTCGCGAGCTCACGACCCGCTCGACGGTGAGCACCGGCGACGAGTTGCAAGATCTCGGCGCGTCGCTGGAGCGGATGGCCGACGGCATCGCCGAGGGCGAGCGGGAGATCCTCCGCCGCGCCACGGTGGAGGCCGATCTGAGCCGCTACCTCCCGAGCGAGGTCGCGCAGTCGATCGCCGCGGGAGAGAAGAAGATCCAGCTCGGCGGCGAGCGCCGGACGATCACGGTGCTGTTCGCCGACGTGGTCGCGTTCACGCCGTTCGCGGAGGGCGCGCGTCCGGAGCGCGTCGTCGCGTTCCTCAACGAGCTGTTCACGGTGCTCACCGAGGTGGTGTTTCGCCACGGCGGCATCGTCGACAAGTTCGTGGGCGACTCGGTGATGGCGGTGTTCGGTGCGCCCAACGCACAGACCGATCACGCCGAGCGCGCGCTCGCCGCGGCAGAGGACATGCATCGATTCGTCGAGGCGAGCGCCCCGGCGTGGAAGGAGACCTACGACTTCGACGTGAAGCTCGCGATCGGGCTGTCGAGCGGCGACGCCGTGGTCGGCAACCTCGGCTCCGAGTCGCGCATGGAGTACACCGCGATCGGAGACATCGTGAACATCGCGGCGCGGCTCGAGGCGCTCGCGCGGCCCGGACAGACGCTGGTCACCGAGGCCACCGCGCAGGCCGCCGGGGACTCGTGGTCTTTCAACACGCTCGGCGAGCAGCCCCTCCGCGGCAAGCGCGCGCCGGTGCGGGTCGCCGAGGTCGCATGATCACCAACGCCCCGGAGTCGTGCCCGGCGTGCGGCGCCGAGTGCACCATCGACGAGCCCTGCCCCTCGTGCCAGCAGCGCGCGGCGAGCGAGCGCGTCGGTACCACGCTCGCGGGGCGCTATCACCTCGAGAGCGTGATCGGCCGCGGGGGCTTCGGCGTGGTCTATCGCGCGAAGCAGCTCGCGCTCGGCTCCACGGTCGCGGTGAAGTTCCTCCTCGCGGAGTGGGCGCGCCTCCCCGAGTCGCGCGCCCGCTTTCAGCGCGAGGCGAGCGCGCTCGTGCGCCTGCAGCACCCCGCGATCGTCACCGCGCTCGACTTCGGCGAGGACGCCGGGGACATGTACCTGGTGATGGAGTGGGTCCCGGGCCAGCACCTCGGGCACCTGCTCCGCGAGCCGCTGCCGCACACCCGCATCGTCTCGATCCTCGACCAGGTGCTGCAGGTCCTCGAGCTCGCGCACGCGCAGGGCATCGTGCACCGCGACCTCAAGCCAGAGAACATCATGCTTGTCGGCGATCGGGTGAAGCTGCTCGACTTCGGCCTGGTGCTGATCAGCGATCACAGCAGCGGCAAGCGGCTGACCGCGTCGAACGCGGTGAACGGCACCTGTTACTACATGGCGCCGGAGCAGTGCCGCGGGCGCGACGTCGGCCCGCCGGCCGACATGTACGCGATCGGCTGTATCCTCTTCGAGATGCTGTCCGGCGAGCCGCCGTTCATGGGCAACACGCCGGTCGACATCATGATGCAGCAGCTCGTCCTCGAGCCGCCCCGCATCGCCGAGCGCGGCTTCCAGGTCGCGCCCCCGCCGGCGCTCGAGGCGCTCGCGCGTGCGTGCTTGAGCAAACAGGCAGCCGCTCGGCCCACGGCGAGCGAGATGCGCGCCGAGCTGCAGGCGTTCCTCGGCGGCACCGACGCGACGACGCGCGCCGCGAACGACACCGCCGCGCGCGTGGCAGCGGCCGCGATGTCACGCAACGACCGCGCGATCGGGGCGCCGTTGGTGGCCGTGACCGAGGCCGCGCCGCTCTCGCAGAACCCGGCGGACCATCCCCACGTCGTCGTGTGGGGCTTCGACACCCTCGACGCCGATCGCATCCGCAGCATGCTCGCCCTGATCGGCATTCGCGCGACAACGTGGACCCAACCGGGGATTCCGATCGTGGCCGATGCGCGGGCGATGGTGATCCGGGGCGACGACAAGGCGGCGGCGCGCACCGGGGCGCTGCGCGCCTCCCCCGACACCGCGAAGCTCCCGCTGCTCATCGCGGGAGCCACGCCCGATCGCACGCCGGCGCTGATCCGGGCAGGCGCGAGCGACGTGGCCCTCGCCAGCGTCGGCGACGACGTGCTCGGTCAAAAGCTGTGGCGGCTTCTACGGAGGAAGCGATGAAGCGCGGGCTCGCAATCGTCGCCGTGGTGGCCGTCGCAACGACGGCCGCCGCGCAGGAGAAGCCGGAGTACGTCGTCGTCGCCGGAGACACGTGCGAGCTCGTCGCAAAGAAGGTCTACGGAGACCCCAAGCGCTACGACCTGCTGCACGAGGCCAATCCGCAGCTCGGCCCGATGCCCCACAAGCTGAAGCCAGGGACGGTGCTGCGCACGCCGAAGCCCGGTGCCGCCGCGAAGGTCACCTTCATCCGCAAGGACGTCGAGGCCTCCACGCCGGGCGCGCACACCGCGAAGCTGAACGAGGATCTCGACCGCGGCCACAAGGTGAGCACCCTCGCGGATTCGTCCGCCGAGCTCACCTTCAAGGACACCTCTCGCCTGCAGCTGTCGGAGCACACCCTGGTGGTGATCCTCGGCGCGTCGAGCCTGCTGTCGTCGCAAAAGCAGGCGTCGGCCTCCGACACCACGTTGATGAAGGGCGAGCTCTACGCGCACCTCGGCGCGCTCGCGGGCAAGCCGAAGCCGATCGCGACGCCGAGCGGAACCGTCGAGATCGGAGGCGAGTCCAAGGTGTCGGTGGACCCGAAGAGCACCACCCGCCTCGCGGTCTACAAGGGCAAGTCGTCGCTCGCGGCAGCGGGCAAAAAGGTCGAGGTCGACCAGGGGTTCGGCAGCAAGGCCGACCTCGGAAAGCCGCCGACGAAGCCCGTGCCCCTGCCCCGCGCGCCGGCGTGGACGGTCGCGATCCCGACCACGCTGCTCACCTTCGGAAGCGCCGACGTGAGCGGCACGTTCGGTACGACCGAGGCGGGCATCCAGAAGTTCCACGTTCAGCTCGCGCGCGACAGCGCGTTCAACGATCTGATCGTCGACGCGAGGTTGCCCGCGAGCGTGACCAAGCTCGAAGCGCGCAACGTCGCGAGCGGCACCTATCACGCGCGCGTCTCGGCGATCGACGCCGATCTGTTCGAGGGGCCGTTCGGCGAGGTCGCGACGCTGCGGGTGGTCGCGGTCGCGGCGCGCACGGCCACGGCGACGGTGGACGGCACGATCGAGGTGCCGGGGATGTTCTGCGGCCTCGACGGCGGCCCGCTCGCCCAAGCGGCGATCACGCTCCCGCGCGGCAAAGCGCACGTCCTCCGTTGCGCGCTGACCGCGACCGGCGAGGGCGCTGCCGAGCTACCGATCGACGCGAGCTACGCGGGTGCGGTGGCCGCGAACGACGCGCCCGCGCCGACGCCGACGCCGACGCCGACGCCCGCTCCCCCACCCGCCGTGGAGCCGACTCGGTTCTATCCGTGGGAGCTCGGGCTGTGGACCGGCGGCTACGACGCACGCAGGCGGCTCGGCCTGGGCAGCGTGCTCGCGCTCGAGCTCTCTGGAAACCTCCGCACCACGCACGTGGTGCTGTCGCTCGGCCTCCGTCCGTCCTGGGAGCGCTATGGCGTCGGCGGCACCCACGATGGGCACACCGCGGACGTGCTCTGCGTCGGCCTGCCGGTGAGGGTGCGCCCCGCGGAGGAGTGGGCGCCCTACCTCGCGATCACGCCGCAGTTCCTCTACGACCGCGTCCGCACCAACGTCAACGTCGAGGTGAAACAGATCATCGCGAACCGGATCGCGTCGCGCGCATCGTTCGGGGTGGCGGTCGGCGCCGGCGTGCGCCTCGCGGGTTCGGGCCCGTTCTCTCTGCACTTCGAGGCCGGCTACCGCTTCGCCCCGCGGCACGCGATCGCCAACGGCAACGTCGATGTCTCGGGCGTGTACGCGGCGCTGACCGGGCGCTTCGGGTTGTAGCGAGCCGGCTCAGGGCAGCGCGATCGTCGTCCTCAGCGAGTACGACGCGGCCAGCGGGTACAGCTTCCCGTCGCCCCCCGTGTAGAGCCGCTCCTTGCGCGAGGCGACCATCGACTTCATCGCGGTCTTCGGTAGGTCCTTGAAGAAGACGTACTCGGAGAGGTACTGCGGCTGGTCGGGGTGGCCGGGATGGTCGTTGCAGAAGTTGCAGAGGCTCGTGCCCGGCGGCGTCGCCTGCGTGAGTCCCGCAGCGAGCGTGTCGATCGCGCCGGAGGTGTTCGACTTGGTGATGACGATCTTGTCGCCCTCCTTCACCTCTTTGCTCTGGCGGGTGTCGATCATCACGACGGCCGCGCCCTTGCTCGTCTTCTTCACGAACGACACGACCTTCTGCGCCTGGAGCAGGTTCTCGGCGATCCAGCCCTCGACGTCGGTCTTGCCCTTGCCGTACTGGCCGACGTAGGGCTGGGTGAAGTCGTTCGGCTGGTTACCGAGCGTGCCGCAATACACCTCGACCGACTTGCCGCCGACGTCGAGCTCCGCGCGCACCACCGAGCGGCGGATGTTGGTGCTCGGGAGCACGTGCAGCTCGGAGGACTTGATCGGGTACTTCGAGAGGATGACGGTGGCGTTGGCCCCGTCGAAGATCAGGCCGCCGTTCTTGTTGGTCGTGCACTCGCTCTTGCCCTCGGCGTAGGTCGCGTCCTCGAGGTTGATCGCCCCGCACGCGGCGCAGCGCGGGTCCTTGGTGATCACGTCGACGCCCTCGGCGAGGCAGTTCGACGTGTAGCAGTCGAAGTTGGTGAACCGCCCGTCCATCGAGTCGGGGATGGAGGAGCAGGACTTCGCGAGGCAGCTGTACATCGAGTCGATGCGCGCGACCGTGTCGGGCGCGGCGGAGCACGGCGGCTCGGCGCGCGGCGGGACGACCATGCCGGTGTCGTCGGTCGGATCGCTCACCGGCGTGTCGAGGTTGCTCTCGAACGCAGCGACGTGCGCGTAGTGCGGCTTGGCGGCCGCGATGACACGATCGCGGTGGGCATTGCGCCACAGGTAGTGCAGGCACACGACGTCGCTGCCGCCCGCGGCGAGGGCCTTGCCGATCCCGTCGAGGCGCGCGGCGTGGTACGGCGCGTCCTTCTGGCCCCAGAAGTCGATCTGCCAGGTCTCGAGCGTCAGCTCGTTGCCGGCGACCGCCGTGTCCGAGCCGGCGTCGTTCGCCGCCGCGGTCGCGTTCTCATCCTTCGATCCGCAGGCGGCGAGCAGCGCCACGAGCGAAACGCCAATCATCCTGGTCATCATCGCGCTTCCTCCACAATGCTCCTGGCGCAAGGGCGCGCGCGACTCTACCATGACGCGCAATCCCGAAAAGGGAGACATTGTGGAGGAACTCGTGATGCGCAGCACCGTCTTCGTCTGGGCCGTTCTCGTGGCGTCTTGCGGATCGAGCGGCGACTCGACGCCCGCTGCGCCGGACGCAGGCACCACCGCGGACACGGGTACCGCGACCGACACCGGGACGAGCAGCGCCGCCGTGATCGCGACCGACAAGTCCGCGTCGCTCACGTTCGAGCTCCCGCCCGGCGTCGAGAAGACCGTCTGCGTGTACGTGCGGCTCAAGAACCCGGAGCCGATGTTCATCACCAAGGCGATCGGCACGCTCGCTCCCGGGTCCCACCACCTGATCATCTACAAGGCCACCACCGCCGAGGAGAACCTCACCCCGCAGGGTTGCACCCCGTTTGCCGGGCTCATCTCCGGCAAAGAGGTGATGATCGGCGAGACCGCGAAGCCCAACGGGGTGACCGAGCTGCCGCCCAACGTCGGCATCAAGATCGACGCCAACCAGATGATCAAGCTGGAGGCGCATTACATCAACGCCACCAAGTCGAAGCTCACCGCCAAGGGCACCTGGTCGTTCGAGGGCGTCCCGGTCGCCTCCGCCGGCGCGATGGAGCAGGCCGACGCGTTCCTGTGGGGCAGCACCAAGATCACGATCCCGCCGAAGTCCGCTTGGGACACCGGCGTGAAGTTCCAGAAGGGTCAGGCGGGCACGAAGGTGTTCTTCCTCACCACGCACCAGCACCAGTTCGGCACCAAGATGACGCTGTGGTCCTCGAAGGCCGCGAACGACACGTCGCTCGCGCCGCTCGTCGAAGAGACCAACTGGGCCGACCCGAAGATGTTCCAGGTGAACCCGGCGCTCGAGATGGATGGCACGAGCGGCATCTCCTACAAGTGCGAGTACAACAACACCTCCGCCGAGGAGGTGAAGTTCGGCGAGTCCGCGCTCGAGGAGATGTGCTTCGCAATCGGCTGGTACTACCCGAGCAAGGGCGTCGACGTGTGCTTCGAGGGCGTCTGCCCCGGCCGCAAGTAGCGACGAACGACCGAGGGTCAACGCAGGGACAGCGCGGCGATGCCGGCGATGGTGATCAGCACGCCGATCACCGCGCGCACCGTCATCCTCTCGCTCCCCGCGAAGTGGGCGATGGGCAGCGCGAACACCGGCGACGTCGCGAGCAGCGTCGTCGCCACGCCGGTCGAACGCGATCGGAGCAGCGCGGTCTGCGCCAGCCAGATCCCACAGTAGGTCCCGATGAGCGACGCGAGGCCCACGCGGACGATCGTTCGGCGCTGGAACAGCGCGCGTGTCCACGGGATGGCGTCCCGCGTCAGCAGCGCGATCGCGTAGAGCCCGATCGCGCCGGTGAGGATGCGTCCGACCGCCGCCGCGAGCGGCTCGAGCCCGACCTGCATCGCGCGGCGGGAGAGCAGGCTCCCCGCGGCTTGCCCGAGCGCCGCAACGAAGCCGTAGAACACGCCGCGCGCGCTCGAGACGCCCGGCGCGTCCTTGCGCACGACGACGAGCGTGATCCCGCCGAACACCAGCGCCATGCCGGTGAGCGCGCGCACGTCGAGCCGCTCGCCGAGCCACAAGTAGCCGCCGAGGGCAGCGAACACCGGCGCCGACGACAACAAGAGGATCGCGCGCGGAACGCCGAGCGTGACGATCGCGCTGAAGTACGCGGTGTCTCCGAGGGAGAGGCCGGCGAAGCCGCTCAGCGTCAGGAGCACGAGCGCGCTGGTCGGCGCGCCGAGCGGGACGACGTGCCCGGTGAGGGCGAGCGCGGTGAGCGCGAGCAGACTGCCCGCGATGAGGAGCTTGCCGAGGTTCATCGCGCCCGGCGGGACGCCGTCGCGACCGATCCGCGCGAAGAGGAGTGAACCGAAGGCCCAGGCGATCGCCGCGACGACGGCGGCGAGCTCACCCACCATCGAGCGCCTTGTCGCTCGTCGTCTCGAAGACCACGACGACCGGCGCGTGATCGCTCCCGAGCACGTCCTTGCGGACCTCGGCGCTCTTGCTCGTGGCCGCGAGCGCCTCGCTCATGAGCACGAAGTCGAGCCGCCAGCCGACGTTCTTGCCGCGCATGTCGCGCCAGGGAGCCCACCACGTGTAGAGGCGGTCGTCGTCCGGGTGGTGCTTGCGGAGCACGTCGACCAGGCCGTTGCCGATCGCCCGCGAGAGGAGCGCGCGCTCGTCGGGCCGCACGCCGATCGAGCCGGGCCGCAGCTCCTTGGGGTGGATGTCAGCGTCGGTGAGGGCGACGTTGAGGTCGCCGCAGATCACCAGCGGCTCGCCCTTGCTCGCGCGCGTCCACTGCTCGAGCTCGCGGAGGAACGCCATCTTGGCGACGAAGTCCTTGCCCCCGTTGGGGATGTAGACCGACGCCCAGCGGATCCCCCCGACGGTGGCCTCGACGATGCGGTACTCGCTGTCGAAGGTGGGGTGCGAGAACTTCGGCGCCTCGGGGAACGTCGACCGCTTGAAGTGGAGCGAGACGCCCGAGTAGCCCTTGGGCCCGCCGTGCCAGAACGACCAGTACTCCGCGAGGGTGGTGAGCGGATCGGGGATCTGCGCCGGCGTGGCCTTGATCTCCTGCAGGCAGAGCACGTCCGGCTGCTCCACCGCGATCCACGCGATGAGCTGCGCGTGACGCGCGCGCAGCCCGTTGACGTTCCAGGTCGCGACCTTCATCGGAGGCCGCGCACTCTACCTCGTCCGGGATCACGCCGCGCGGGCGACTTGGGCGAGGTCGCGCCCCGTGGCGACGTCGTCGAGCACGCGCTTGGCGAGCGCCAGGCCGCACGCGCGCATGATCCACACCTGCTTGCCGTGGGCGTGCGCGTACTGCTTGGCCAGCTTCACGCCGCCGTGGCTGTTGGTGCCGGTGACCACGATCACGTGATCGGCGCGGGCGACGACGCCGGCGAGGGCGTCGGCCCCCCGGCCGCGGACATCGCCGTAGTGCACCTCGACGTCGATGCCTCGCTGCCGACCGGCCGCGATCAGCGCCGACTCGTTGCGATCCATTCCCCCGACGAAAGCCACGCGCATGGGAGCTCCTTCGACATAACAGACATGCTGTCTATTATTGCGGATGCCGTCAAGGCCGGTTCGGTTTCAACGTAGAATCGAGGCCATGCTTCGCCGCCTCGCACCGCTGGTCCTGCTGCTCTCGGCCTGCTCCACCCAAGAGGGCGCGCCGCCGCAGACGACGCCCCGCCCGCCGATCGTGCCCGAGTACTGGAACGCCGACTGCGACCCGCTCGTCCCCTACCACTGCGGGTTCCCGTTCCCGTCCAACACCGCCCTCGTCGACGACCCGACGACGGTCACCAAGAAGCGCGTCGCGTTCAGGGCGACATCGCTCCCCAAGCACAAGGGCAAGGACACCAACCCCGCCGCGTGGGCCGATCTCGACGGGTTCTCCCCGTCGCAGAGCCTGATCACGCTGCTCCCCTACGCGACGACGAAGGGACTGCCGACCCAGGACGACCTCGGCAAATCGATCACCAAGGACTCGCCGACGATCGTCCTCGACGTCACTCGGGGCGAGCTCGTGCCCCACTTCGCCGAGCTCGACATGTCGGGGCGAAACCCGGACGAGCAGACCTTCATCATCCGGCCGGTCGTGCGGCTCCGCGATGCGTCGCGGTACGTCGTCGCGATACGCCGCGTCGTCGACCCCGACGGTACGACGATCCCGCCGTCGCCCGCGTTCGCGGCGCTCCGCGACAACAAGCCCGACCCGGCGATCGAGAGCCGCCGGGCCCTCTACAACAACGACATCTTCCCGGCGCTGGAGAAGGCGGGCATCGCGCGCGGCGATCTGCAGCTGGCCTGGGACTTCTCGACCGCGAGCCGCGACAGCCTCACCCGCTCGATGGTGCACATGCGCGACGAGGCGCTGAAGCTCGTGGGCGCAGAGGGCCCCGAGTATCGGATCACCTCCGTCGAGGCGAACCCCAACAAGTACATCCGCAAGCGCATCAAGGGCATGATGAAGGTGCCGCTCTACACGACCCGGGTCGAGCCGCCGACCAAGCTCGTGCGCGGTCCCGACGGCCTGCCCAAACAGAACGGCTTCGCCGAGTTCGAGTTCCTCGTCCACATCCCCAACGTGGCCACGACCAAGCCGTGCCCGCTGCTGCAGAACGGCCACGGCCTCCTCGGTCGCAAGACCGAGGGAGAGAACGGCTACCTCGCGAAGATCGCCGACCAGGACTGCTTCGTCGCGTTCGCGGTCGACCTCGCGGGTATGGCGAGCGAGGACCGCCCGGTCCTCACCGACACCATCATCGAGGACATCGGCGGCTTCAAGGACACGATCGACCGCCAGCACCAGGGCCTCCTCAACGAACTGCTGGCGATGCGCATGATGCGCGGCCGCTTCGTCAACGAGCCCGAGGTGCAGTTCGACGGCAAGAGCGCGATCGACCCGAGCGCGGGCTACTGGCGCGGCGACAGCCAGGGCGGCATCTTCGGCGCGACGTACATGGCCCTCAGCACCGACGTCACGCGCGGCGTGCTCGGCGAGCCCGGCGCGCCGTACTCGATCCTCCTCAACCGCAGCATCGACTTCACGCCGTTCTTCTTCATCCTCCAGGGCTCGTACCTCACCGCGTACGATCTGCAGCAGGTGCTCGGCCTGGTGCAGATGCTGTGGGACCGCACCGAGCCGGGCGGTTACATCCGCTACATCAACGAGGAGCCGCTCCCCGGCACCCCGAAGCACGAGGTGCTGCTGCACGTGGCCAAGGGTGACCACCAGGTGACGCCGCTCGGCGCGCACATCATCGCGCGCGCCGTGAACGCGAAGGTGGTGGAGCCGTCCCTCCGCCCCATCTGGGGCCTGCTGCCCGGCACGCCGCCGCTGATGGGCGGCTCCGGCATCGTCGAGTTCGACTTCGGCACCCCCGAGGCGCCGAAGGAGAACCTCCCGCCGACCCGGGGCGAGGATCCGCACGACCTCGTGCGCGAGCTCGACCAGGCCCGCATGCAGGAGGCGCGCTTCCTCAAGGAGGGGGTCATCGCGCACTTCTGCGATGGGAAGTGCGATCCCAAATAGAGGTGTCAGAATGCCGGTCGCCGAATGACCGACGTGCTCTTCATTTGCACCGGCAACTTCTATCGCAGCCGCTTCGCCGAGGCGGTGTTCAACCACCACGCCGAGGCGATGAGCCTCCCCGAGCGCGCGTTCTCCCGCGGACTGCTCGCGCACATCGTCGACGGGGAGCTCTCGCCGCACACGGCCCGGGCGATGGCCGAGCGGAAGATCCCCATGCACTGCACGTCGCTGCTCCCGACGGCGCTCCGCATCGTCGACTTCACGCGCGCCCGGCACGTCGTCGCGCTCCACGAGGAAGAGCACCGGCCGATGCTCGCCGCGCGCTACCCGGACTGGGTCGAGAAGGTGCGCTACTGGTCGGTCTCCGACCTCCCGCTCGCCCCCGAGATCGCGCTCCCACAGATCGAGGAAAACGTGCTGCGCCTCCTCGCCGAGCTCCGCCCCCGCTAACCCAACCGCGTCCCGAGCGGGAGGGCCCGGCCCGGGCCCCGCCCTCAAATTCGCAACTACTCGCTATACGCGTTAGTTGCGCACGCAGCGGCCGCTGCCCGCGTCCCGACGTACCGCGCAGCCCGCGCCCCCGCCCGATCGCGCCCTGGTACCGAACTAACGCGTATAGCGAGTAGATCGGAATCTCGAACGACCATACCCGCCGGCGGGGAACCCTGGCGGTCGTCGACCGCCCGTGGCGGCTCCGCTAAGAGCGCCGGCGCATGCGCCGCGCCATCCTCGCTCTGCCGCTCCTCGCCCTCGCTCCGGCCGCCCACGCCGACGAGGGCATGTGGACGTACAACAATTTCCCGGCCGCCACGGTCGGCAAGAAGTATGGGTTCACGCCCGACGCCAAGTGGCTCGACCACGTGCGGCTGGCGTCGGCGCGCACCGGCACCGGGTGCTCGGCGAGCTTCGTGTCCGCCTCCGGGCTCGTGATGACGAACCATCACTGCGTGCACGACTGCATCGAGCAGCTGTCGACGGCGCAGAAGGACTACGTCAAGAGCGGGTTCTACGCGAAGACGGCGGGCGACGAGGTCAAGTGCTCGGAGCTCGAGATCGACCAGCTCACCGAGATCACCGACGTCACCGAGAAGGTCACCGGCGCGACCAAGGGACTCGAGGGCAAGGCGTTCGCCGACGCGCAGAAGGCGATCAAGTCGAAGCTCGAGAAGGAGTGTTCGGGCGGCGCCAACGAGGGCGTGCGCTGCGACGTCGTCAACCTCTACAACGGCGGTCGCTACGACCTCTATAAGTACCGCCGCTTCCACGACGTGCGCCTGGTGTTCGCGCCCGAGTTCCAGATCGCCTTCTTCGGCGGCGACCCGGACAACTTCAACTTCCCCCGCTACGACCTCGATGTGTCGTTCGTGCGCGTGTACGAGGGCGGCAAGCCCGCCGCGATGGACCACTACTTCAAGTGGTCGAAGAAGGCGGCCAAGGAGGGCGACCTCACCTTCACCTCCGGCACGCCCGGGCGCACGTCGCGGCTGCACACGATCTCCAAGCTCGAGACCGAGCGCGACTTCCGCATGCCGCGCGTGCTCATGTACCTCTCCGAGTACCGCGGGCAGCTCACGGAGTTCCAGCACCGCGGCGCCGAGCAAAAGCGCTTCTCCAACGCCACGCTGTTCTACGTCGAGAACGCGGTGAAGGCGTATCGTGGCCGGCTGTTCGCGCTCAACGACAAGAGCTTCTTCAGTCAGAAGGTCGGCGACGAGAACGCGCTCCGCCAGAAGGTCCTCGCCGACCCGAAGATGCGCGCGGCCTACGGCGGCGCGTGGGAGGCGATCGAGAAGGCGCAGTACGAGTACCGCGCGATCCTCGACAACTACTCGTACATGGAGGGCAACCTCGGGTTCCGCTCCGAGCTCGCGTCCTTCGCGCGCACGCTGGTGCGCGCGGCCGAGGAGCTGCCCAAGCCCAACGAGAAGCGCCTCCGCGAGTACACCGAGGCGAAGCTCCCGGCGCTCAAGCAGCAGCTGCTCACCAGCGCACCCATCTACGACGAGTTCGAGACCTTCACCCTCACCTTCTCGCTCACCAAGCTGCGCGAGGGCCTCGGCGCCGACCACCCGTTCGTCAAGAAGCTGTTCGGCAAGGAGTCCCCGGCCACGCTCGCCGCGCGCCTGATCAAGGGCACCACGCTCAAGGACATCGCTTCGCGCAAGGCGCTCCTCGAGGGCGGCAAGAAGGCCGTCGACGCGTCCACCGATCCGCTCATCGAGCTCTTCCGCCGCCTCGACGGCGACCAGCGAGCGATCCGCAAGCGCTTCGAGGACAACGTCGAGGCCGTCGACACCAAGAACGGCGAGCTCATCGCCAAGGCGCGGTTCGAGGTCTACGGCACGAGCATCTACCCCGACGCCACCGGCAGCCACCGCCTCTCGTTCGGCTCGATCAAAGGCTACGTCGAGGATGGCAAGACGGTGAAGCCGATCACGACCTTCGCAGGCGCGTTCGACCGCCACTCCGGCGAGGATCCGTTCGCGCTGCCCGCGTCGTGGCTCGCGGCCAAGGGCAAGCTCGATCTCTCGACGCCCTTCAACTTCGCCTCGACCAACGACATCATCGGCGGCAACTCCGGCTCGCCCGTCTTCAACAAGGACGCCGAGATCGTCGGGCTCATCTTCGACGGCAACATCCAGTCGCTCGGCGGCGACTACGGCTTCGACCCGGCCGTCAACCGCGCGGTCTCGGTGCACTCGGCCGCGCTCACCGAAGCGTTGAGCAAGATCTACGGCGCGTCGCGGATCGTCGACGAGCTGGGGAAGTAGCGGGCGACATCGCGTCACGTCGCGCATCCCACCCGCGAAGTGATGTGCATTCACTGCGGAGAGACGCTCGACACGGCAACGGCCGCGGGCACATGCGTTCGCTGCGGAGCCCTCCGCGGCACGCCCGAGCCGCCGCTGGTGCTCGCGCGTCGCTATCGCGTCGAGCGAACGCTCGGCGTCGGGTCGATGGGGGTCGTCCACCTCGCGCATGACCTCAAGCGCAACCAACCGGTGGCGCTCAAGCTGGTCTCTCCCGAGCACGCCAGGGATCCGGACGCGCTCTACCGTTTCTCCCGCGAGGCGGCGGCGCTCGCGGCGGTGCGGCACCCCAACGTGGTGCGCGTCGCGGGCGTGGGCGAGGACCAGGACGGCAAGAGCTTCGTCGCGATGGAGTACGTCAAGGGTCCGTCGCTCGAGGAGATCATCGTGGAGCACGCCAACCGCGGCGCGTTCGTGCCCATCGCGCGCGCGCTCGGCGTCGTCCGCTCGCTCGCCGAGGCGCTCGGCGCGGTGCACGCGGCCGGCTTCATCCATCGCGACGTCAAGCCGAGCAACGTGCTGATCGAGGAGGTCACCGGCCGGCCCGTCCTGCTCGACTTCGGCCTCGCGCGCACGCCGGCACGGGCGAGCAGCAAGAGCATCGGCACCGGCACCCCCTGGTACATGGCGCCCGAGCAGCTCGACGACGAAGAGGCGCGCGAGCTGGAGCTCTCCGCCCGCACCGACGTGTACGCGCTCGGCTGCACGGCGTTCGAGCTGCTCACCGCGAGCCCCCCCTTCCCCTCGATCGACCTCGACGAGCTCCGCGGCCTGCACCTCCGGGCGCCGCCGCCCGCCGCCTCGTCCCTCCGCCCGGAGCTCGCTCCCCTCGACGCCTCGCTCGGGTGCGCGCTGGCCAAGGACCCGAGCGATCGTTTTCCGACCCCGAATGCCCTCGCCGACGCCCTCGAGCACGCGTGGCGAGCGACGTGTTAACCTCCCCCGCCATGACGAAGGAAGAGCTGGTCGCGACGATCAAAGAAATCTTGCCGCTCACACGGCAGATGAAGTGGGACGAGGCCTTCGCCAAGTACCGCGATCTCGTCGGCCGGCCCGACTTCCTCGAGCTCAAGCCCGAGGACCAGCGCAAGGTCCTCGAGATGATGGTGCTCCAGCCCGCAAAGCAGCTGCCCAACAAGCTCTCCGAGGTCATCCTCGACGCGCATCGCGCTGCGCTGCCCGCCCTCACCGAGCTCGTCAGCAACTTCAGCGAGCCCGCCGATCACGAGCTGCTCGGCCTCGTGCACCAACGCCTCGGCAACGAAGAGGCCGCGAGCAATATCTACAAGGCCGGCCTCACCCTCGAACGGCAGAAGAACGCGGCCTCGGACCTGTGTGGAAGGCTGATGAACCGGATGGCCGCGTTGTAAGCTCTCCGCGTGGACGAGTTCCGCGAGCCGCCCTGGGAATCGCCGATCGACGTCGCGGCCGAGCTGAAGCGGGTTCCCGAGGGGCTCACGCAGAAGGGGATGTTCGTCATCCCCATGATCGTCGAGGCCAAGCGCCGCGGCCTCACGCTCGCGGGCGCGCGCGAGCGCTACGTGCCGTTCCAGGACTATCCGCTGCGCGAGCACGTCGCGCTCCTCGCCGAGTCGGCGCGAGCGTTCTACCCCGACATGTCGCTACGCCAGGGGCTCCGTAGGCTCGGGCGCGGCGCCTATCACGCGTTCATGGAGAGCACCGTCGGCCGCGTGGTGTGGGCCGGCGTGACCGAGACGCATAGCGCGCTCGACGGGATCCTCAAGGGCTACGTGATCGGCGTGCCGGGGTGCGCGGCGCGCGTGGTCGAGCGACGCCCGAACGCCGCGATCCTCCGCCTCGAGCGCGTGCCGTACTTCCTCGACTCGCACCACGTGGGGTGCTTCGAGGGGGCCACGCGCGCGATCGGGATTCACGCGACGGTCAAGATCCGCCTCGAGACCTGGGCCTCGGGCGAGTTCCTCTGCGAGTGGTGACGGGAGCCGCGAGCGGCTAGCCGCGCGCCGGGAGCCGCGCGCGTGAGCGAGCGGGTTGTCGAGGGTGGATGGTAGATCCACCTGACAACCCGCTCCCCAACGGTCGCGGCGCTAGATCCGCTTCAGCACATCCTGCGGGTAGGTCTTCGCGTCGACCTTGGGCAGCCACTCCTTGATGTTGCCCTCGGGATCGATCACCACGCCCACCCGCTTGGCGTAGCCGCTCGTGACGCCGGGATCGGCGGCGCCGTATGCCTGCGCCATCGGACCGTCGCAGGTGAGCAGTGGGAAGTTGAACGAGAACTTCTCGGCGAAGGCCTTGTTGTCCTCGGGCGTGTCGAAGCTCGCTCCGTAAATCACCGCGTTCTTGCTCTTGAACTCGGCGCCGAGGTCGCGGAACCCGCAACCCTCGAGCGTTCACCCGGGTGTGTCGGCCTTGGGGTAGAACCAGAGCACCACCGTCTTGCCGCGGAGATCCGCGAGACGAACGGTGTTGCCGAGGTGATCTTGTGCGGTGAAGTCGGGGGCGCGGTCGCCGGCTTTGAGCATCAGGACACCAGCTTGGCTTGGAGGGTGATGGTCGTGGCCGCGAGCGCCTTGCTCACCGGACAACCCTTCTTGGTGGCGGCGGCGATCTCTTGAAACTTCGCGTCGTCGATCCCCGGCACCTCGGCCTCGCAGGTGAGCGCGATGGAGGTGATGCCGAAGCCGCCCTCGACCTTCTCGAGCGTCACGTCGGCGGTGGTGCGGATCGACTTCGGCGGCGCGTTGGCGCTGCCGAGTCCGACCGAGAGCGCCATCGAGAAGCAGCCGGCGAGCGCTGCGCCGATCATCTCTTCGGGGTTGCTCCCCTTCTGGCCCTCGAAGCGCGTCGCCGTCGAGAACGGGACCTCCGCGCCGTTGGCCGGCTTCATCACGCCGCGGCCCTCTTTGAACGACCCCTCCCACGATGCACTGGCTTTGCTGATCGGCATCCCGGCAGGGAGCCACGCGCGCGCCGCGGCATCAAGGGCAGAGACCGCTCGCGTGCAGATCGACCGCGACGCGTCGGTAGAAATCCGTTAACCGTAGAGAGCAGTGCGCGTATCGGTCCTTGCGAGCGGGAGCGGCGGCAACTGCACGCTGTTCGAGTCGGCCGCCACCAGCGTCCTCGTCGACGCCGGCATCGGTCCGCGCGCGCTCGAGGAGTCGCTGATCGAGCTCGGGGCACGGGCCCCCGACGCGATCGTGATCACCCACGCGCATCAGGACCACGTCGGCCACGCCGCGCGCATCGCCAAGCGCAGGCGCATCCCGGTCTACATGACCGAAGCCACCGCGCGCGAGGTGAACCTGCCCGCGCAGGTCGACGAATACCGCTTCGAGACCCGCGAGCCCTTCGCCATCGGCGATCTGGTGCTCTCGCCGCTCCCGCTCCCGCACGACGCGGCCAACGTCGCGGTCAAGATCTCGGACGACGAGGGCACCGCGTGCGTCGTCACCGACGTCGGCGAGCCCACCGGTCGCCTCGTCGATCACCTGCGAGACTGCGACGTCGTGCTCCTCGAGTCCAACTACGAAGAGAGCATGCTCGCGAGCGGCCCCTACCCGTGGGGGCTCAAGCAGCGCGTCGCCTCGGCGCGCGGCCACCTGTCCAACAAACAGGCGCACGAGCTCCTGCGGCGGCTGACCGCGCGCACCCACACCGTGGTGCTCGTGCACCTGTCCGAGACGAACAACACCCGCGAGCACGCGATCGAGTGGGCGCGCGACGCGCTTCCGCTCAAGGTCCACGTGCGCGTCGCCGCCCCGCGCGAGACGCTGACGGCGCGCACGGGCCCGTTCCGCTACAGCAAGCCGCCCGTGCAGCTATCGCTTCTCTGACACGAGGTCGAGCCCGCAGCAGCTCGGCGGTCGGGGCACGCCGAGCAGCGACTCGAGCGCGCGGGTCGCCGTCTCGAAGCTCGTCGGCGCATCGCCGATCACGCCGGCTGCGATGCGCCCCGGCGCGCGGATCACGATCGGCACGGTGCGATCGAACAACCACGGCGTGCCGTGGTTCTGCCCCTTGCCCACGGCGTAGCGAGTGTCGAAGAAGCTACCCGGCTTCGTGACGACGTACACGTCACCGGGGCCATCGGGCGAGACCGAGCGGCAGACCAGGGCCGCGACGCTCTCGTCGGCGTGAGTTGGGCACACGGCGGGCAGCGTGCGCACGAGGTGCACCTCGGCGATGCCCGGCTCCGCGCGCACGCGATCCATAATCAACTTATCCAAGCGCTTCCGCCGCTCGGGCTCGAGCGCGCGCGCCGCGGCGGTGTAGAAGACGAGCGGGTCGGCGACGCCGTCGATCCAGTGGCCCGGCCCGAGCTCGGCCACCGCAGCGTCCTCGAGCTGCTTGCTGAGCTCGTGGACATAGAGGCGGGTGGCCGGCCCGCACGGACGGTTCCAGCGGTCCTTCCCGGTGCACCACGCACGATCGTGCAGGAGCTCGGGGATCGACGGGCCGCCGTGATCGCCGGTGAGGACGAGCGACCAGCCGTCGGCGGAGACCGCCGCGTCGAGCGTCGCGAACAACTTCGCCAGCGCTTCGTCGAGCCGTCGCAGCTGGTCCCACGCCTCGAACGAATCGGGGCCGAACACGTGGGTGATGTAGTCGTTCGCCGAGAGCGAGAGCGACAGCAGCATCGGCTCCTTCGGATCGCGGTTGCGAATGGCCGCGTCCGCGAGCGCGAGGACGGCGCGGTCGGCGCTCGGCGTCGCGCGAAAGGCGACCGCGGGTTTGGCCGCCCGGGCGACGACGTGCGGGAAGGTCTTGCCGAGCCCCTCCCAGTCGCCCTCGCCCTCCTCCCCGTCGAGCCCGTGGGCATGCGACTCGACGTACTTGCGATCGAGGAGCTCCCACGGCGGCGCGCGCAACGAGACGAGCGCGGGCGTGACGGTGTGCGGCGCGGCCCACGCCGGCAGCGAGCTGGCGAACGCCGTGGAGGTGACGAACCGATCGAGCGAGACGTCGAACCAGAGCGTCGCCGTCGGGTGGCGCCCGCCGCCGAAGATCGCGCCCCGGTCCTTGAGCGAGAGGGAAACGATCGTCGCGCGCGGCTGACTCTTGCGCAGCCGATCGGCCACGGTGGGCACGCGGAGCGGCGCGATCGACGAGCCGATCGCCGTCGTCACCCCGCCGGCGTCGACCAACTTCGTGGTGTCATCGCGGAGGAAGCCCACGAGCTTGCCGTCGAGGACCCGCTCGTTGAGGGTGATGCCGTTCTCGCGCGGCGTGACGCCGGTGAAGATCGCCGCATGCCCCGGCGCGGTGTCGGTGACAGCGTGCGCATAGCGCGACTCGCGGAGATAGGTCCCCTCGCGGAGCAGCCGCGCGAAGCCGCCGTCCTTCGGGAGCGTCGGCCAACGCTCCGAGGCCACCCACGCCGAGAGCGCGTCGACCACGATCGCGACGACGATCGGCGCGCGCTCGACGTTCGGCGCGCGCACGGGCTGCTCGACGCGCGGACACCCGAGCGTGAGCGCAAGACACAGCAGCGCCCTCTTCATGAGGGCGCCATCATACCGATCCGTCGCCGCTCAGACGGTGCGTGACTCGACCCGCGCGCCGTGGGCGGTGAAGACCTTGCGCACCTGCTCCTCTTGGTCGACGCCGTCGATCTCCACCGTCGCGACGATGTTGCCGTGGCGGCCGGCGTGCTTCTCCATCCGTTGGAGCTGGCGGTTGGGGTTCATCGCGCCGCTGATCGCGCCGCCGATGAAGCCGATCGCGAGGCCGAGCGCCATGCCGGTCATGACGCCGGTGACGCGCGACACCACGAACAGACCGAGCGGCCCGGTCACCAGCCAGCCCATGAACGCGCCGATGACGGCAGCGGCGACGAGGCCGATCGCGATCCCCGAGCGCGCGTCGGTCTCGGACAGGGGCCGCTCCTCATTGTCTTGCAGAGTCGAGTCGTGGACGTTTACGGCGCAGCGGCTGGGACGGACGCCGGCGCCCTGGAGCTCGCGAACGGCCGAGTTGGCGGTGGTGGGATCGCTGAATTCTGCGAACAAGACGTGCTTCATCGTCGAGCCTCGTGTGCTCGGAATCACCACGCGGTGAGTCCGTACCTGTGCAGGCTGCAAGGCCCGATCCGGCGCCCACATCGGCCGCCCATGCCCACCGTGCCCGACCAAAATGGCGAGCCGCATAGAACTCAAGTCGCGTTGGTGCGTCTTCGGGACCATCATGGGCTTGATGAGGGGCAAGGGGGCACGCGTCGAGGACGACGTGGAGGTCGAGGATCTGCGAGCGTCCTCGCTCGCGATCAGCGGCACGCGCGTCGCCGCCGATGCACGCGACACCCGCATTGCCGCACGGCTCCTCGCGCGCGACGCCCACGGCGCGATCGCGCTCGCCGCGCACGAATACGGCCCGGCGATCGGTCGCCTCTGCTTCCTCTTGCTCGGCTCCCAGTCCGAAGCCGACGAGGCCGCACAGGAGACGTTGATCGCCGCCTATCACAGCGCGCACGCCTACCGCGCCGAGGGCACTGCGCGCGCTTGGTTCTTCGGGATCGCGCGGCGGATCTGCGGGCAACGCGTCTCCGCGCGCCTCCGTCAGTCGCGCCGCCTCGCGATGCTGCTCGACGATCATCTGCACGGCCCCGACGCGTCGGTGCTCCACGACCACGCCGAGCGCGACGCCGCGGTGCGCGTCGCGCTCGAGTCGCTGCCGCCCTCCGATCGCGAGCTCCTCGTTCTGCGCTACGACGCCGACCAGTCGTTCCGCGACATCGCCACGACGCTCGGCATCGACGAGGCCGCCGCCCGCAAGCGCGTCGGCCGCGCGCTGATGCGCCTGCGACAACAGCTCACGAGGGCGTCGTGAGGGAGGCGTGTCTCGAGGTGACCGACCTCGTCGCGGAAGCGATCGACGGCGTGCTCCCTGCGCGCCTGGAGGCCCACATCGACGCCTGCGCGGACTGCCGCGAGCTGCTCCGTGAGGCGACCCGCCTCAGCGACGCGATTCATGACGCCGGCGACGGTTACCAGCACGCCCACGACTTCGAGGCCCGAGTCCTCGCGGCGCTCGATCCCGACGGGGTCGAGCCCACCCGTCCCATGCGACGACGGAGCGCCGACTTCTCCCCCTGAAGCGGGGACACAATCGGCTCCACACGGGTCACATTTTCAGGTCTCCTTCCTACTAGATTCAGGTGCTCGGCGGCCGGATCTCCGGTACGTCACCCCCCATGGGAGGGGACATGTCGTCTCAACGTCCTTCAGCTCGTCCATCCGTCCCCTCGCTGTCCAAGCAAGCCGCCGATCCGATGATCGGCCGGCTGCTCGCAGACAAGTTCAAGATCGTCTCGCTCCTCGCGCGGGGCGGAATGGGGAAGGTCTACAAGGGCGAGCAGGCCCCGCTCGGTCGCGCGTGCGCCATCAAGGTGCTCACGCCGCCGGACAACGGCTCCACCACCGAGGACGAGTTCCGCAAGCGGTTCTTCCTCGAGGCATCGATCGGCGCGAAGCTCACCCACCCCAACACCGTCACGATCTTCGACTACGGCGTCACCGAAGACGGCGTGTACTTCATCGCGATGGAGTACCTCGAGGGCAAGACCCTCGCGCGCCTCATCAAAGAAGAGGGCCCGTTCCCCGAGGAGCGCACGGCGCACATCGCGCGGCAGATCTGTCGGTCGCTGCGCGAGGCGCACGCGCTCGGCGTCATTCACCGCGACCTCAAGCCCGCCAACGTCTACCTCGTGTCCCACGCCGACGAAGCCGACGTGGTCAAGGTGCTCGACTTCGGCCTGGTGAAGAACGTCGAGAGCGACGGCGAGGACCTCACGCAAACCGGTCTCTTCATGGGCTCGCCGAAGTACATGGCGCCCGAGCAGATCCGCGGCGAGCACGTCGACGGCCGCACCGACGTCTACGCCCTCGGCGTCATCATGTACGAGATGATAGTCGGCAAGGTCCCCTACGACCGGCCGAAGCAGGTCGACACGCTGCTCGCGCACGTCAACGACCCGCTCCCCCCGCTCCGCGAGAAGAAGCCCGACCTCGAGCTCAGCGACCTGCTCGAGACGATCATCCTCCGCTGCCTCGCGAAGAACCCGGCCGAGCGCTTCTCCGGCATGGGCGAGGTGCTCGAGTCGCTCAAGGGCACGGCCGGCGGGCAGTACACGATGACCCGCACCGCGGAGCTCGACTCGCTGCGCGCCAGCAGCTCGCTCACCCCGTCGCCGTCTACGTATCGGCCCGCGGTCAGCGGCGAGATCCCCGCCGCACAGACATCGATCGCGCCCGCCGCCACGACGCCGCCGCCCTCGCGCAAGTGGTTCCCGATCGCAGTCGCCGCGGTCTCGATCGTCGCGATCGGCGTGGTGTTCATGACCCGCAAGTCCGCCGGGCAGCCCGCGCCGGCACCCGCGGCCGAGGCGCCCAAGCCGGCGGCGCCCCCGGTCACCGCTGCGCCCACGCCCGAACCGGCGAAGACGGTGGAGCAGGCGCCCCTCGTCAGCGTGGAGAGCGAGCCCGCCGGCGCGCGCGTACGCGACGAGAGCAAGGCGGTCCTCTGCGACGCGACGCCGTGCAAGATCCGCGTCGAAGCCGCGGGGCTCACGGTGATCGTCGAGCACGACGGCTACGGCGATCAGAAGCTCAAGCTCTCGTCGAACGATCCCCCGCGCATGGTGAAGCTCACCAAGGCCGCGAAAGCGGTCGCGGCGTCCAAGCCCGCGGCCGCGGCCGCGGCGGCAGCGCCCGCGACGAAGCCGCCCGCCGAGGGCTACAAGGGTGCGTACGGCGGCGACGGACCGTACTGAGGGGCCGGACATATCCTGACCGCCGGCGGCCGCCGGCGGATGGCGCGATCCGCCGGCGTCGGGCACAACGATCTCGCAGGGTTGGCGTCGGCACGGTGCACGCAACGAGCGGCGGGCGATGCTCAGCACGCCCGTCGCCGCTCGACCGCTCCAAACCCGATCACTAAGGTGGGCAGGCTTGGCGTCGCGGATCGTAGAAGCACCAACGTCCGCGCAGCGGCTCCACGAAGCGGCAGCGTGGCTCCGTGCGCGCCGGCGCGACGAGCAGCTCGTCATCCTCGCACACTCGCTCGAAGCGGGCTCCTCGCTCGTGCGTCACGTCGTTGGTTCGAGTGGCTCGGCGGGCGGGTCGGCGTTCGGCTGGCGCGTCGCCACGCTCCCCCGCCTCGCCGCTGCATTGGCCGCGCCCGCGCTCGCCGCGCGCGGCGTCGCCGTCGCCGGGCACCTCGTGCTCGAGGCGATCTGCGCGCGCCTGGTGCACGAGCACGGCGTTCGTCACGCGCTCGGTCGCTTCGAGCCCATCGCCGATCGCCCGGGCCTCGTCCGCGCGCTCGCGCGCACGTTGCGCGAGCTGCGCCTCGCGGGGGTCGAGGCGGCGTCGCTCGA
>JALHOE010000072.1 GCA_022843175.1 Deltaproteobacteria bacterium | reverse complement strand
GGTCGCGGGGGGCTGCGGCGGCGCGAACGCGGTCGCGACCGGCTGCGGTGGCTGCTGGGCGTAGACCTGGACCGGCGGCGCGAAAGCCGTCGCCCCGATCTCAGGAGGGGGGGCAAACGCCGTCTGCGGCGCAGGCCCGGGAGACATCACAGGGGACGGCATCGCCGGCGCAACCGGCGCGATATTTGGAGGTTGCCCGGGCATCGGCGCCGGAGCCGGCGGCGCGCCGCCCTTGCGACGCTTGGCCCGACCGCCGCCCCCACCGCCCCGCGCGAGGATCGCGATGAGGAGGATGAGCACGACACCGCCGCCGACGGCGCCAATGATGAGGAACTTGTTGATCGGCGCCTTCTGCGCGCGGAGCACGAGGAGGCCCGTCTTGTCGCGCGTGCTGATGCGCAGCGCCTTGTTGTCGAGGATGACGACGTTGAGCGAGAAGCTCTCGGGCTTGTTCTCGAAGAGCGAGGGCGTGTTCGGCACCTTGAACTCGGCCTCGGTGTGGGACGCAGAGATCGTCTGCGCCTTCTGCCCCTTGGCCGAGAGCGTCTGGAGCAGCTTCTTCGCGTCCTCGCCGGTCTTGTCGGCGGCGGCCTTCTTGACCTCGGCCGCGTCGGCCTCGGTGATGAAGTACGCCTCGGCCGCGCCCGCGTTGGAGCCCCAGCAGAACTCGCCGTAGACCTTGAAGTTCTCGCCCGGCTGCAGCGGCTTCTTCGACGCCGTCTCCTCGGTCTTCTTCTTGTCGATGTCGAGCAGCCACTTGGTGAAGTTGAACGCGATCGGGACGTTGCTCCACGTGTCGGGCAGGATCTTCGACTTGGTGTCCTGGAACACCAGCTTGAACTTCTGCTCGCCGGTCGTGGAGAGGCAGCTCGCCTTCACCTCGACGTAGTACATGTTGTCGAAGCGCGCGCGGACGACCTTCGCGATACGGGTGCCCTTGCCCGTCTCGCCGTCCTGCACGACGTCGAAGTAGCCGCCGACCTCCGGCGTCGCCATGTTCGACATCCACTGGTACTCGTTCTCGCGCTTGGTCGCGGCGAGCACGCCGTTCCACTCGTTGACCGGGAACCAGATGCTGATCACCGGGATCGGCAGGCGCATGCCCTCGGCGATGCCGAGGTCTCCCTTCACGAGCTTCTCGTGGATGACCTGCGCCTTGGCGCCGCCGCCGAAGCCCTGCGCGGAGGTGTCGCCGCCGTCGGAGAGGATGGTGACCGACTGCACGAGCGGGATGACGCCCTCTTCGGCGCCCTGCACGCCGTCCTTGAACAGCGCCTGGAAGCCGCCGACGGTCTCCTTCTCGATGCGGCTGATGAGCGAGTCGACCGACGCGGTGGTCTTGAACGTGGCGCCGATGCCCTTCACCGTGTTGACGGCCTGCGCCTTCGCGCTCGAGGCGATCCACTTGGTGGAGGCGCGCACGGACTTGTCGTCCATGATGCGGACCTGCACCGCGTCGTTGGGGCCCATCTGGTTGATGAGCGCGATCGCGGTCTCCTGCATCTCGGGCCAGCGGGTGCCGACCGAGGACGACGCGTCGATGAGGATCAGCCAAGCGACGCCGGCGTTGGCGGCCGTCGCGTCCTTGAAGGGGATGGCGTCCATCACCTTCATCGGCTTGGACTCGTCGCCCACGATCGACATGACGACCGCGTTCTCGACGGGGAACTCGTACTGTTTGACGTAGCCCTCCTTCTGGATCTTGTTCGACATGCAAGTGAGCCCGGTCTGGGTCGGCTTGCTGCCGGTCGACGAGAAGCAGCCCTCGGCGAAGGAGTTGATCGGCGTCGGGGTCCCGAGCTCGACGAGCATGGGGATCACCGGGGTGCCCTTTTTCTCGTCGGTGGTGGGCTCCGGATCGATCCGGATGAACTTCGCCATCATGTTCTGCGCGCTCGCGCCCGCCGCGTACGAGGACACGGACAGCGCTACGAGCGGAAGAAGGGCGAACCTGCGCAATCTCATCGGCATGTCTCCAGGCAGTTAGGCCCCGGCAGGGTACGGCACCTGGACCAGGATCGTCTCGAAGGATCCGAACCGAACGCGATCGCCGTGCACGACCGGGACGCGAACGCCCCTCCCTATCGCATGGCCATTGACGCTCGTTCCATTGCGTGAACCACGGTCTTCCACGGTGATTCCGTGCGGCTCGACCTCGATCATCGAGTGCTCGGTCGAGACGGTGGTGTCCGAGATCCCGACGTCGATGTCCGGGCGGTGTCCCCCCGCGCGTCCCACCAGATTTCCCCCAATCGCGAGCGGCCAGAACGTGCCGAGCGGCTCGTATTGATAGGAGATGAGGAAGGCGCCGAGAGGCCGCGGGGTGCGCCCGACCGACCGGGAGGGGGACACCGGCGGGCGTTCGTCGACGATCGTCTTGGAGGGGGAGCGCGGAGCCCGCTCGAGTGGAGTCGGGATCGCATCGGGAGCCGGCGGTCGGCCGGTGTCGAGGGTGCGGACCATCGTCGCGCCCACCGGCTTGGGCCCGAAGGTCATGGCCGGGGGGAGATCCTGGCTGGTCATCTCTTCGGGGAACTCAAGCGGCTGCTCCGCGTGGAGCGGCTCGGGCCGGTAGCTCGGGTGCGCCGACATCGGCACGGGCGGGGCGCCGCGCGCGGTCATCGCGGCGAGCATCACCGCCGACGCCGGCAGCGTGCCGGCGAGCCCGGGCAGCGGCGGCGGCGCCGGCAGCTCGACGGGCGGCGGGGCCGGCAGCGACGACGGCGGATACGAGCTGACGTACGCGCGGTCGTTCACCCCCGCGACGGCGTGCACCACCCACGTCCCGCATTCGCTGCAGAACCGCGCGTGCGTCAGCACCGGGGCGTGACAGCGGGGGCACGGGGTCACGGCTGGGCGAGCATACCGCGCGAACGGCGCTCCGGGTGTTACTGTGACTCTGTGGTTCCGGAGGGGTTGCTTCGCTGTCCCTCGTGCGCCCGGCTCGCCGCGCAGGGGTATCGCGCGTGCCCCTGGTGCGCCGCGCCGCTGCCGGCCGCACCGAGCGCGACGACGATCGGCGTCGGCGCGCAGCTCGACTTCGGCTGGGCCATCGCCTCGCTCGACGCGCAGCTCGGCGAGGGCGGCATGGGCGTGGTGTGGCACGCGTGGCTGCACCCGCGCGGCGCCGGCGGCGTGCAGCCGCCGCTCGAGGCCGCGATCAAGGTGCTCCACCCCACCTTCTCGCATCAGGGCCGCATGCGCGAGCTGTTCTCCAACGAGGCGCGCATCCTCGCGACGCTCGCGCACCCCAACGTCGTGCGCTTCTTCGGCATGGCCGAGATCGCGCAGTCGATCCTCGCGATCGCCATGGAGTACGTGCGCGGCGAGACGCTCGGCTCGCTCATCGAGCGCAAGGTGCGCGAGGCGACCGCCAAGCGCTCGCAGGCGCCCGGCGTGCGCATCCTCCCCTGCCTGCCGTTCGATCGCTCGTGGCACTACTTCCAGCAGCTGCTCGGCGGCCTCGCGGCCACCCACGCGCTCGGCATCGTCCACCGCGACGTGAAGCCCGACAACCTGCTGCTCCGCACCGACGGCGTGGCCAAGCTCACCGACTACGGCATCGCGCGCGTCCCGACCAACCTCTCGCAGGCGACGGGCAACATGATCGCCGGCACGGTCGCGTACATGAGCCCGGAGCAGATCCAGGGCAAGCCGCTCGACGGCCGGAGCGATCTCTATTCGGCCGGCGTGCTCCTGTTCGAGATGCTGACCGGCCGCCTGCCCTTCCCCACCGAGGACCGGAGCGACTGGCTGGTCGCCTGCGATCACGTGCAGACGCCCCCGCCGCAGCTGCGCAAGTTCCTCCCGCAAGCGCCCTACGAGCTCGAGCTGCTCGTCGCCAAGGCGATGGCCAAGTCCGCCGACGACCGCTTCCAGAACGCCGTCGAGTTCGGCGACGCGTTCCGCACCACCCTCGGCATGCCGATGGACCAGGGCTGGCGCGCGCAGCAGGAGCTCGCGCAGCAAGCGGGTCGCTATGCGAGCTCGTTCGCGGTCGCCGGCCACGGGCAGGAGAGCCAGGATCTCGTGCACGCGCGCGACGCCGTCGCGCGGGCGTATTCGGCGCGGTAGAGCGCGTGCGTGGCGGGCGAGGCGCTTGCAACGATGACGAATCGGAGAGAACCGATGACGTCACCCTTTACCCAACGGAACCTCCGAATGCAGGGGTTCGCATCGCCGAGCGACGCGATCGTGCCGTGGCTGCGGTGGACCCCATCGCTCAGCACGCTGTGGATCGCGACGGGCACCGCCCTCGGATCGCCACCCCTGCTGTTCGGCTTCGCGGTCGTCTCGGGGCTCAGCGCGACACGGCACCGCCACGCCTTCGACCTCCTCTACAACGGCGGTTTGCGTCGGCTGACGAGCGGCGAGTCGTTGCCCGAGAACCCGCCGCCGCGACGGTTCGCCATGGCGCTGGCTGCGCTGTGGGCCGCAACGACCGGGGCGCTCTTCGCGACCGGCCACCGCCGCGCGGGCGCGATCGCCGGCGGGCTGCTCACCGCCGCAGGCGCGACCGTCGCGTCGACGCACTTCTGCGTCGGCTCGTTCGTCTACCGACTGCTCACAGCCACATCAACGACAACGACGTCGCCACGGTCACCGTCACCGGCGCGCCGTCGAGCGGAATCGAGAGGCGCTCGCGGAGCACGTCCCACTGCACGCCCAGCTGCCGAGTGACCGTCCAGGCGATCGGATACAGGCTCAGCTCGAGGTACAGCTCCCGCGCCCGCGCGCTCGGGAACGCGAGGCCGACCTCGGGGAGCAGCGAGCCGAGATACGACGCGGTGCGGAAGCGACTGTCGCGCGCGACGCGGAACGTCGGTCGCACGCCGAGCGCGAAGCCGAGCGGTGGGGCCTCGGCGCCGAGGCCGTAGAAGACGTGCGCGGCGAGGTCGACGCCGAGCTCGTTGCCGGCGAAGGCGCTGGTCGGCCCCATCAGCAGGCCGGGCAGACCGCCGCACATCATGAGCGGCATGCACCACGCGAGCGAGGACGCCCTGATGCCGAGGAGTCCCTTGTCGTGAAACCGCCCGACGTGGTGCACGCCGACACGGATCGTCGCGTCGCCGACCACGCCGCTCCGATGACCTCCACCCGCTTCGCGCCCGCCGAAGAGACCGATCCCGTGACCCGCCACGAGCTCGGTGTTCCACCCGGTGCGCTCCTCCCACGTGCGCGGCTCCCCGCCCGGCAGGTCGTCGGCGCGCGCCGCCGCGGGTGCGAGCAGAGCGACCGCCAGCGAGAGCGCGCGAACCAGCGTCACGCCCTGTGGAACGGTCGAGCGCCCGCGTCCTTACATGGCGCTCACGCGGCGCGCTCGATCTCGACCGTGCGAAGCAGCCACGCCTCGTCGAAGGCCTGAAACGGCAGCGTCGCGCGACGAACCTCGACGACCACGCCGGCGCCGTCGGCGATGATCGTCCCGCTCTGCTGGATCGCGCCGAGCGTCCGCCCGAAGCCCGCAGCGCGATACGGGTCGGGTCCGAGCACCAGCGGGTACGGGAGGTCCTTCGCCCAAGCCGGCGCGGCCTCGTCGGGGGCGAGGATGGTCACCGCCACGCCCGCCGCGGCGAGCACTTCGCGGAGCTCGCTCAGGCGGCGCACGTGGTGACGGCACACCGGACAAGCGGCGGTGCGCATGAAGTAGAACACGCGAGCTCGGGCGCCGCTGCCGTGCGCCGCGAGCTCGGGGGGGAGGACAGAGTTCTTCACGAGGTCCATGGGACCTCGGGCGCTCGAAAGGGATGGGTCGCGTCGCTCATCGGGCCTCCTCTCGCGTCGATGGATCACCGACGCACGACGAGAGAGGTGATGAGCGACCGATCGATTACACGGCGGCGACCGCGAGCACGCGCCTTCCGCGAAGCAGCGACGAGAGCCCGAGCTTGAGCCCGATGGAAGTGGCGGCGCCCACGCCGAAGACGACCGGCGCGGCGAGGCCGCCGGTGAGCGAGATCAGCGCCGCGGCGGCGATGACACCACCCGCGGATGCGAGCGCGCCGGTGCCGGCCTCGGTGCCCGCGTGCACGATCGCCTCGCGTGCCGTCTTCTTGCCGCCGCGATAGGCGACGACGCCCTCGACGGTGCCGATCACCGCGTCGAACGCGAGGCCGAGCGCGGCCGCGCGGCCGACGCCCTTGACCACCTCGCGCCCGGCCGACTTCGCGACCTCTTTGGTGACGACCACCGACGCGAGCTGCGCTGCGCTTCGCCCCGCCTCGAGCGTGCGGCCGACGGCCTTGACCGCCACCTCGCGGAGCACGCGTTGGCTGCCCTCGGACAGCACCTTGTGGCCGCCGGCCGCGAACAAGACCTCGGCCGCGTTACGCACGACGACCGCCTCGCCGCCCGCGATGCCCGCGCGCAACACCTCGACCACTTGGGACCCGGGCTTCATGACCGAACACTCTGGTGCCGCGGAGCGCGCACCGCCAGGCCATCTACAGACGCGCTTCGAGGGCCCGGGCGAGCCCATCGTTACAGCTTTCCCGCGGCTCGGAGGCGTTCGAGGGCCCTGGCGGTCAGCGCGGTCAGCTCTTCGAACACCACCGGTTCGATGGTCTTGAAGTGAAATGCGGACTTGCCCTCGAGCCGGCTGCGCAGGCGGTCGCTCATCTCTGCGGCGAGCTCGGCGTCGGAGGCGAGTGGATTGAGGTAGAACGCCGTGTGGGTGCGCGTGGTGCGCACGCCGCCGAAGAAGACCGGCTTGCCGTTCGGCCCCGCGGTGCGCGTGGTGAGCTCGTATCCGCCCGGCTCGTCGCGCGCGACGACCAGCGAGGCCTCGTGCGCGCGGAGCAGCTTCCGCAGCGCCATGAACAGCGCGGCACCGCCTGCGGTGCCGGTGTTTGATCGCGCGCTCGCCGCGGCGGCGGTCCTCGCTTTTGTCTTCTCGCCCTTCGCGCTCATCTTCGGGGTAGCCATATCCGGCGGACACTACACCGAATCCGAGCGCGCTCCGGGTGGGCTGGTGCTTTCGTGGTTGCGGGCACGGGCACGGGCACGGGCACGGGCACGTACAATCGGCTCGCCATGACCCCGTTCGCATCGCCGGTTCGTCACCTCTTCTTTACCGGCAAGGGCGGCGTGGGAAAGACCGCGCTCGCGTGCGCCGTCGCGATCTCGCTCGCGGATGCGGGCAAACGGGTGCTCCTCGTGAGCACCGACCCCGCGTCGAACCTCGACGAGATGCTGCTCACGAAGCTGTCGAACGCACCGACCGCGGTCGAGGGCGTCCCTCGGCTGTTCGCGATGAACCTCGATCCGGATCGCGCTGCCGAGGACTACCGGCTTCGCGTCCTCGCACCCTACGAGGGCCTGAAGACCGCCGAGGAGCTCGCGGCGATCCGCGAGCAGCTCTCGGGCGCGTGCACCACCGAGATCGCTGCCTTCGACCGCTTCGCGGAGCTCCTCGGGCGCGGCGACGAGACCGCACGGTTCGACCACGTCGTCTTCGACACGGCGCCAACCGGCCACACGCTGCGCCTGCTGCAGCTCCCGCGGGCATGGACGACGTTCCTCGATACGAACACGCGCGGCGCGTCGTGCCTCGGGCCCCACTCCGGCCTCACCATGCAGCGAGATCGCTTCGGCGCAGCGTTGGCCGCCCTCTCCGATCCGCAGCAGACGATGATCGTGCTCGTCGCGCGCCCGAACACGTCGGCGCTGCGAGAGGCGGAGCGCACGTCCGGTGAGCTGCGTGCGTTGGATGTGGCGAACCAGATGCTCGTGGTCAACGCGGTGTTCCGCGCAACGGTTCCCGACGATCGCGTGGCGGTCGCCTTCGAGCGACGGGGCGCCGACGCGCTCGAAGCGATGCCGGCGTCGTTGCGCTCGCTGCCGCGGCTCGAGGTCCCCCTGCGACCGTTCGACATGGTCGGGTTGAGCGCGCTCCGCGCGCTGCTCGCCGATGAACAGGCTGCCCCGATCGCGGCCGTGGACCCGGTCGCACACGTCGAGCTCCCCCGACTCGGCGCGCTCGTCGACGAGCTCGCCCGCGGCGACCACGGGCTGGTCATGGTGATGGGCAAGGGCGGCGTGGGGAAGACGACCATCGCGTCCGCAATCGCCGTGGAGCTCGCCGCGCGCGGTCTTCCCGTTCAACTGAGCACCACCGATCCAGCCGCGCACGTGGCCGCGACGGTGAACGGCGTCGTGCCGAATCTGCGGGTCAGTCGCATCGATCCGGCGGAGGAGACGCGCCAGTACATGGACAAGGTCATGCAGCGCAAGGGCGCTGCCCTCGACGAGGAGGGGCGCGCGCTGCTGGAGGAAGATCTCCGCTCGCCATGCACCGAGGAGGTCGCGGTGTTCCACGCGTTCTCCCGGATGGTCGCGGAGTCGCGTCGTGGACATGTCGTGCTCGACACCGCGCCGACCGGCCACACGCTCCTCTTGCTCGACGCGACGGGCGCGTACCACCGCGACGTGTTGCGCGGCATCTCGCAGGCCGACCAGAGCCGTCTCGTCACGCCGCTGATGCGCCTGCGCGATCCGACGCAGACGAGGATCATCATCGTCACGCTGCCGGAACCGACGCCGGTCTCCGAGGCCGCACAGCTCCAGGACGATCTGCGCCGCGCGGGCATCGAGCCGTTTGCCTGGGTGATCAACTCGAGCTTCGCGGCGAGCGGCACGCGCGATCCACTGCTCAGACAGCGCATCGCGCACGAGCACGCACAGATCGAGCGCGTGCGCCGCGACTACGCGAAGCGGATCGCCGCCGTGCCGTGGGTCCCCGAGGAGCCCGTCGGCCGGGATCGATTGCGCGGGCTGCTCGGCACGACGCCCGGGTAACGCCCGGCGTACTTGCGCTGGCGGCGCGGGCACCCCACATCCCCGGCATGGACTGGTTCGTCGTCACGCACGACCAAGACGAGATTCACCTGCGCGTCTCCCCGCCCGGCGGCGTCCCGTGGCAGGAGTCGTTCCGCTTCGCCGACGTGATTCGCGTGTGCTTCGAGGCCGAGGGCCTGTACGGCAGCGATCGCATCTACATCTTCGTCCGCGGCCGCGAAGCGAGCTACGTCGTGCCCACAGAGGCGGTCGGCGGCAGCGCGCTGTGGGGCGCGCTGATCGAGCGACACCTCTTCGACGCGAAGCTCGCGATCGAGGCGGCCACCTCCGAAGAGGGCACGCTGCACTGCTGGCCGCTCGTGTGAGCCAGGTGCGCTGGGACTACCGACAGCGCTGCGTGCGCGCGCCCTCGCCGGCGGTGGAGCAGATCCCCTCGGACTCCACGCAGAGCGTCACGTAGTTGGCGCTGGAGCCGCACGGCACCTCTGATGGGGACTCGAACATGTTCGCGCGGGAGGAGCAGGTCCCGCTGCCCTTGCACGCGAGACCGAACTTCGGGAACTCGAGCTCGACGACTCCGTCGCAGTTCCAGTCGCCGCCCACCTTCGCGCTCGTGAACGGCTGGAAGCCGGCGCCGGGATGCGCCTTCTCGTCGGTGTCGTCGCAGTCGGTGCCGCCGCAACCGGCTCCCATGGCCTTGTAGCCGTCCTTGTCCTTGTCACAGTCGACGAAGGTGTCGAGCACGGGCGCGGTGTCGACGATCGCGCTGTCGACCTTCATGCCGGTGTCGGCGATCGCGCTGTCGACCTTCACGCCGGTGTCGGCGATCGCGCTATCGACCTTCACGCCGGTGTCGGCGATCGCGCTGTCGATGTTGCTGCCGGTCTCGGGGATCGAGCTGTCGGGGACGCTGCCGTCTTCGAGCTCGGCGGTGTCGCCGCTGTTCGATGTGTCGCCGTTGTTCGACGTGTCGTCGACCGCGGACGTCTCTTCGCTGCCGGTCCCGGCGACGTCGAACGCGTCGCCGCTGCATGCGCCGAGGAGCGCGAAAGAGAAGCAAAGAAGCAGGCGCATGGCCGAATCGTACCGCTCGCGCAGGAACGGCGCACAGTCGGCGAACCCATCGTTGCTCCAGCGTTTTTGCAGGACGGTCATGACCCATGACAACGTCTGCGTTGTCGACGACGCGAGCCGTGGCTACTGCCTCGCCATGCATCGAGCCCTCGCGGAGCGCGTCTTCCATCACCCCATCGAGCGCGTGTTCGCGCGCTACTCCGACCACGAGAGCTGGGGGCAATGGGCCGGTCTCGGTGACGTGCGGTTGGCGCGCGAGGGACAGCCCGAGCGCAACGGGGTCGGCGCGGTCCGTGCCTTCCAGCGCATGCCCGGCCTGCGCGAGGAGATCACCGCGTTCGAGTCGCCCCGACGCATGGAGTACCGCATCGCGCGCGGCGGCTTCCCCGTCACCGATCATCGCGGGGCCGTCGAGCTCACGAGCGAGGGCGATCGCACACGCGTGCGCTGGGAAGCCACGTTCCGCTCGCGCATCCCGCTGACCGGCGGGCTCATGGCGCGGGTGGTCGGGCTGTTGTTCAGCCGAATCCTGCTGGCCCTCGAGCGCGATCTGGATCGCAACCGCGAGAAGTCGTTCTAGACTACCGAGCCATGGCAAAAGGCATCGAGAAACCGAAGAAGGGCAACAAGCCCAAGGTCAGCACCAAGGAGAAGCAGAAGAAGAAGAAGGAGAAGCAGCAGAAGGCGAAGTAACTCGGGGCGCGCGGAGCTCGCAGCCCTCTCCAAAGTCGAACTCGCCTAACCTCGGGCGCATGGGCGACGCGTACCGAGAGGCTCCCGAGGATCGGACCTGCCTGCGATGCAACGTGGCACTCGTGCCCGTCAACGTCGTCGATCGCAGCGGTCCGAAGCTCTACATCGGCCTCGCGTACACGACCGACCGGGCCGCCGAGACGTCCCTGTGGTCGGGCGCGATGACGAACGCGGCCGGCGTCCTCCGCGCGCACATCTGCCCGAAGTGCCAGCTCGTCGCGTGGTACGCGCACCCCGGAGAGCCAGCCGACTAGATCAGGCGAGATCGGCCTCCGAGTGTGAGCTCGTTCACAGCAAGCGCTCCGGCTCGGCGGCAGCCTATCGGCATGAAGCTCGCCATCCTCTTCCTGCTCGCCCTGTCCGGCGTGGCCTGCCGCCGCGACACCCCACCTGCGGCTCGCGCCTGCGAGTGCGTCGTTCGGGTCGAGTCCGCGTGGTGCGGACCGGACGAGCAGCGCAAAGCCAAGATCGAGGCGCTCGAGCGCGATCCGCTCGCTTGCCAGGGCGCCACCGGGAGCGTCATTTCGCTCGACGTTTCGTACGTGGTCGAGGGCTGTCGTCCGCGCTGACGTCCATCGCCGCGACGAGGCGCGCCCGATCGCGAATGACGATCACGCCGCGCCGGTGTTCGGCGAGGTTTGCGCGGGCGAGCGCGCGAAGGTGTTTGTTCACGCTCTCGCGGGTCGCAGCGACCATCTCGGCGAGATCGCTCTGTGACAATTCAATCGAGATCCGAACCCCGCGCGCGTCGGCGACGCCGTGCGTCGCGGCGAGGTCGATGAGCTTGCCGATGAGCCGTTTGCGCACGTCGCGCGAGCTCGTCGCCCCGACGTGCGCCGTCAGCCGCACCAGGCTCTTCGCGACGTGCCGCAGGAGCTTGTAGGCGAGCTCCGGCGCCGTCTGCAGCAGTGGGTGGAATCGCGCGGCGTCGATCGCGAGCACCTGCGTCGGCTCGAGCGCGACGACCGTCGCCGTCCGCACCCCGCCAGCGAGCATCGCGAGCTCGCCGAAGACGTCCCCCGGGCCCATCACGGAGAGCACCGCCTCTTTGCCCGAGGTGGCCACGGTGGCCTTCAGCCGGCCGTGGACCACGACGTACGCCGCGTCCCCGTCTTCTCCCTGCCGGACCACGGTCTCGCCTCGCTTGACCAGGCGCCGGGTCGCGATCCTCGCGATCTTCGCGCGGTCCGCGGCGTCGAGCGAAGCGAACAGGGGCACCGAGCGCAGCCAGGTGGACGAGTCCGTCACGCGAGCGTTCGTATCACGCGAGTTGGGCGGAGGTGAGAAACGCGGGTAGGATGTCGCGCAGGGGAAGATGGCTGACGAGATCGACCTCACCGGCAAGGTGATCGACGGCCGCTACCGCGTGCTCGAGCGGCTCGGACGCGGCGGCATGGGCGCGGTGTTCCGCGTGCAGCACATCCACTCCCACGAGCACTTCGCGCTCAAGGTGTTGCACCCGAGCGTGGCGGCCGATCGAATGATGGTCGAGCGTTTCGTTCGCGAAGCGCGCGCCGCCGCCGCCCTCCGCTCCAAGCACGTCGTCAAGGTCGTCGACGCGCAGCGCGATCACATGCTCGACGGCACCCCGATGCCGTACCTGGTGATGGAGCTCCTCACCGGGAGCAACGTCGAGGCGATCGCCGCGCGTCGGGGGCCGCTGCCGGCCGCCGAGGTCGCCTGGATGCTCAAGCAGGTCGGAAAGGCGCTCGAGCAAGCGCACGACCGCGGCATCGTCCATCGCGATCTCAAGCCGGAGAACCTCTTCGTCGCGCTCGACGAAGAGGGGGAGCCGGTCACCAAGGTCTGCGACTTCGGCATCGCCAAGCTCGTGGGCGAGTCGGCGGTGGGCATGCTCGCGACGGGCGCGCTCGAGACGGCGCCCTCGTCGTTGGGCACGCCGATGTACATGTCTCCCGAGCAGATCCGCGATGCGTCGACGGTCGATGCGCGGACCGACCAATGGGCGCTCGCGCTCATCGTGTACCGGCTGCTCGCCGGCCGAGAGTATTTCAGCGACGCGCGCTCGAGTGGTCAGCTGATGGCGAAGATCCTCGTCGACCCGATCGCGGCGCCCTCCGAGAAGGGCTTGCCCCTCGGCGCCGCGTTCGACGCGTGGTTCCTCCGGTGCTGCGCGCGCGAGCCGCGCGATCGCTATCCGAACACGGCCGCGCAGGTCGAGGCGGCGCTCGCTGCGCTGGCCGTCGAAGCGCCGACGCCGGTGCAATTGCCGAAGGAGACGGGCGCGGTCGAGAGCGCGGTCACCGGAGTTGCACCGGTGGCCACCGGCGCTCCCGCCGCCACCACCAACCGCAGACCGAGCGAGGGCACGTCGAGCCGGCGACGCTTCGCGGTGGCGTTCGGCGGCGCGCTGCTCCTCCTCGGCGGCGTCCTCGTCGGCATTCGATTCACGCCGCGGTCACCCCCGGCCGGTCCGAGCGCGGCGACCTCCCCGCCGCCGGTCGCGAGCACGAGCACCATCGCGGTCGCCGCTCCGATCGCCACGACGAAGCCCTCCGAGCCGGTGAGCGCGCCGTCGGCATCGGTGCCGGTGGCGAAGACGGTCGCTGCGACGGCCGTCGCCCCCGCGCACCCGCCCCCCCCGAAACCCACGGTTTCCGCGTCCGCCAGCGCGCCCGCGGCGGTCGCCAAGACCAAGCTCCCCCCCGGCGCCGCATGCGCACGCGGCGGCGAGTGCGCGAGCGGGTATTGTTTCGCGGAGCAATGCCAATGAAGCGCCTGATCGCGTGGGCCGTCGCGGCCTCTCTCGTGTGCGCATCCCTCCCGGCGAGCGCAGACGCCTACGACGCGGCGATGGCGCGTGCGGCGGCCGCGAAGGAGAAGGCGCTCGACGCCAACGACGCCGCTTCGTGGGAGGAGGCGTTGCTCCGGTTCCGCGAGGCCGACGCCCTCCGTCCGACGAAAGAATCGAAATACGAGGTCGCCAACGCGGCCGCGTGGTTGAAGCAGGACGATCTCGCGGTCGAGGCCTATGGCGAGGCGCTCGCGCTCGGGCTCGGAGAGCCGGCGAGGGCGAAGGCCGAGGCGTTCATCGCCGATCGCCAACCGAAGGTGGCGAAGCTCGTGGTCAAGGGACCGGACGGCGCCACCGTGACGATCGACGGTCGCGCCCGCGGGACCCTGCCGCGCGCGACGCCGTTCGTCGTCTTCGCGGGCACGATCAACGTGCGCGTCGAGTCCGCTAAGGGCGCCCGCGCCAGCGCGGTGACGATCGCCGCGGGCGCCGAGTCGACCTACGACGGGACGCCCGAGGCGCCGAGCGCTCCCCCGATCGTGCCCCCGCCCGCGCCGAAGCCGACGCCCGCGCCCTCGGCTCCGCCGGCGGAGGTTCCCAGCAACACGCTCGGTTGGTCGCTCGTCGTGGGCGGCGGGGTGGTCGCGATCGCGGGCGTCACCATGACCATCGTCGCGATCTCGAAGGTGAATACCTACGAAGATCGCGTGGCGAGCTTCGGCTGCACCAAGACGGATGGCAGCGGGTATTGCACCGAGCTCCCCGCGGGCAGCGGCGCCAAGCTCGCGGACGCCCAGGACGCGTCGAATGGCGTGGCCACCTGGCGCGGGCTGCGCACCACCGGCATCGTCTCCGCGATCGGCGGCTCGGTCGTCGCGGTGGTCGGCGGCGTGCTCCTCTTCAACGGAAAAGAGCGGGCCCCACGCGCCGGATTCGCGGCGCTCCCCGGGGGCGGGTTCCTCACGCTGTCCGGCTCGTTCTGATGGACTTCGAAGCTCTCGGCCTCACCGAGCTGATTCGACTGCAGTCGCGGATCTCCGAGACGCTGACGCGCCGCTTCGAGCGCTCGCTGTGCGTCGTCTTCTCCGACGTCGTGGGCTCCTCCGAGTACACGGCCCAGCACGGCGACGAGTCGGGCCGGATCCTCTCGCAGAAGCACGTCGACCTGGTCGGAAGGGTCACCGCCGCGCACGGCGGCCGGATCGTCGACACCGCGGGGGACGGCGCGTTCTGCGTCTTTCCGCGGACCGACGAGGCGATCGCCGCGCTCACCGAGCTCCAGCACGCGGTGCGCGCGGAGGGGAGCTTCTCGGTGCGCACCGCGGTGCACCACGGGCGCGTCCTGACCGACGGCGTGGTCGTCAGCGGCGACGCGGTGAACTTCTGCGCGCGCGTCGTCTCGTCGGCGCAGCCCGGCGAGATCCGGCTCACGCGCGCGGGCTTTCACGAGCTCGAGAGCGGCGCACGCGCGCGGTGTCGCGCCCTCCCGCTGATCGCCCTCAAGGGGTTCGGCGAGGTCCCGGTGTTCGTCTATGAGTGGCGCGATCTCGCGCGCTTCCCCCGCGCGATCCGGGTGGTCGAGACCGCGACCGAGCTCGTGATCCCCGAGAAGGACGTGGTGTCGATCGGCCGGCTGCGCGCGAACCCCAACGGCACGCCCGCCAACGATCTGGTGATCGCGCTGCCCGACCCCGAGGCGGCGGTGCTGCTCTCCCGCTGGCACCTCGAGCTCCGCCGGCTCCCCGACGGCCTCGTGGTGCGCGCCCTCTCCGAGCGTCCGGTCGAGCTCAACGGACGCCCCGTCACCAAGGGGCAGGACACTCCGGTGCAGGTCGGCGATGTGCTCCGCTTGTCGGGGGTGGTGTCGCTCGAGCTGCTCGGCGAGTCGCTCTCGGGAAGCGCGCTCTCGACGCGGGGCGGCGCGCAGCGGTAGAAAGGCCCTATGGGAGCCGTCGTCCTCGACCGCCTCGCCGCGCACATGGACGCGACGCAGCGCGAGGTCTTGCGCACGGCGATGGCCGCGCTCGAGGTCGATGCCGGTCACGTGCTCTTCCGCGATGGCCAGCCGCTCGACGCGCTGCACGTGGTCGACACGGGCGCGCTCGGGCTCTCGATCGACGTCGACGGGCGCGACGTCGCCCTGGGCCGAATCACGCCGGGGGGGTTCACCGGCGAGCTCTCGCTGCTCGACCCAACGACCGCCCACGCGACCGCGACCGCCCTCGAGCCCACGCGCATCCTCAAGCTCTCGCGCGAAGCGCTCACCAAGCTCCGTGCAACCGACACCGTCGTGGCGTCATTGCTGCTTCGCGCGTTGGTCGAAGACCTCGCGGAGCGCGTGCGTCACGCCAACACCATCGCCGTCGACGACGCTGCCGCGCCCAAACGCGGCTGGTTCGAGAGCGCGCTCGCCAAGCTCTTCGGCGGAGGCGCGTGATGGACCTCGCCGCTGCGCTGCGCAACGCGTCGGCCTTTGCCGAGCTCGACGCCGGAGAGATCGACGCGCTCGCGCGCGCCATGACGATCGAGTCGCATGGCGACGGGCACGTGTTCATTCGCGAGGGCGACGCGCGTCGCTCGGTGTCCGACGCGGTCTTCGTCCTGCTCTCGGGCGTCGTGCGGGTCACCCGCAGCGGTGATCCGCGAAAGGCGCTCCAGCGCGAGCTCGCGCCGGGTGAGCTCTTCGGCCTCATCGCGCTCGTCGATCGCGGCGCGCGCACCGCCACGTGCACCGCCGTGGGTCCCGTCGAGACCGCGTCGCTCAACCGCGCCGCGTTCGATCACCTGCTCCACTCGAACGCCGAGCTCGCGTGCAAGTTCCAGCTCGTGGTCGCGCGGCAGCTGGCGCGCGACTTCGATCGCTTGCAGCGCGTCCTCCGCGAAGCCATCGCGCGCCGCTGAGCGAAGGGGCCGCGGGCGTAAGCCCGCGGTTGCCAATAAGTTCCGTCCCGGAGAAGCGATGACCAAGCCGCTGCTGCTCGCATCGCTTCTCCTCGCGTGCGCCCGCGCGCCGGCCGGCGAGCCCATCGTCCCCCCGCGCCCGCCGCCGCCGGCCACACCTGCGAAGCCCACCGGTCGAAACGGAAAGCTCGTCCTCCGCCAATACGTCTACGGCCTCGCGGTCTGCGCGCCGGGCGCCGCGTGCAGCGCCCTCGCGCTCCCCGACAAGCCCACCGCGGTGGTGCAGAACGGCCCCGGCCGCTACCTCGCGTCGACGAAGGACGAGACCTTCGCCTGGGACGCCGCGAGCGGCGCGCTCCAGCCGCTCGGCTTCGGCCCCTCGGTCGTCGCCTCCCTCGACGACGGCAGCGCGATCCGCTTCGAACACCTGTCGACGCACTCGCGCTTGCTCCGTGCGCGCGGAGGAGAGCCGTGGGCGGTGGTGATGGCCTACGAGAAGTGGCGCCCCCAGGAGTTCCGCTTCCTGCCCGGCGGCGCGCACCTCTTCAAGGATTCGCCGGGCATGGGCGGGCCGGAGTCCCCCTATTTCACCGACCTCGTCGTCAACCACCCCACGCATCTCTACGTCGTCGACGCGATCGGCGGAAAGCCGCGCAAGCTCCACTCGTCGAGCCAGCAGATGGACGCGGACTTCCTCGACGGAGGAAGGCGCATCGCGTTCTTCCAGCCGGGGAAGGTCGATCCGCAGGCGAACACTCGAGCGCTCGAGCTCTCGGTCCTCGACGTGGCGACGCGGTCGGTGAGTCCGGTCGCAGTGGTGATCACGCCGGCGTCGGTCCCCGGCGGTGGCACGCGCCGCGACGCCCCGCAGGCCTCGAGCTCGCTCCGCTCCACGTGGCTCGTCTTCGCGCGCACCTTCGGCCCGACGTTCAACGCGACGTCGCTGCGCGCATCCGACGTCGCGACGGGTGCGTTCGAGGACCATCCGCTCGCGCCGGACGAACGGCTGATGCACGCCATTCCTCATGCATCGCTCTACAGCCACCAGCACGGTCGCCGCCATTCGGATCACATCGTGATCGCGAAGGGTCACGGACCGACGTTGGAGCTGTCGGTGCTCGCGATCCCGAGCTTCGAGACCATCTACCGCGTGGAGGTGCCGGCGCTGGGGCTCTCCGGCGCCGACTGGGTCGCAGCACCGGATTGAAGGACTACTCCGCGTACGTCAACGGCAGCGGCACCGGCGGCACCGTGTCCCAGAACGCGCACTTCTCGGTGAGCAGCCCTGCCTGCGCGGAGGGCGGCGTGTCGAGCTTCAGGTAGGGGTCGGTCGCGGCGTCGTAGCGCGGCCACGCCGGATCGCTCGCGCCGCTCGGATCGCCCGCTGCGGCGAAGCGCGTCCAGTAGCGCATCATCGCCTCGCGGAGCGGCATGCCCGCGTCGGACACGCCGCCGAGGGTGCCGTCGTCGTTGCCGAACACGAACGGCAGCTCTGCGGCGTGCGTCGCGCCGAACGCCGCCACGATGCCGTTGTCCGGCTTTCGCACGAAGTGATAGCGATACGCCGCGACCCCCGCCTTCGCGAGCGCGCGTGCGGCGCGCCGCGTCGGGCACGCGAAGATCGCATCGGACTCGGCCTGCGCGAGGGCCTCGTCCGGCTTGCCGGTCACCGGGTAGAGCGCGGCCACCTTGTCGGCGAGCTCCGCGCCGAGGAGTCGGACGAGGCTCGCTTTGTAGGCGGCCTCGTCCGGGATCGGGCGATCCCCGAGCAGGCCCGAGTGGAACAAGGTGCCCTCGTTGAGGTTCGACCCGAGCATCGTCGGCACCTTCGAGGCGATCGCGCCCTCGGCGAAGCGCTCGGCGGGCTGCTTGGCGACGAAGACCCCGTCGACGACTGGAAACCACGCAGCCGTCTTCAACACCCCCTGGAACAGGCCGCCGGGCTCCGTGCTCGGGTTCTTGAGCGCGGCCACGACGTCCCCGAAGGGCTTGCTGCGAAGACACTCGACGACCTGCGCGCCGCACCCGAGCGCCTTCGCCAGCGCGTTCGCCTGCTTCTCGCCCTCGGCCAGCGTCGGCTCGCGAAGGGCGAGCGGGACCGCGCCGCTCTGCACGATCGCGCGATCGAACAAGCCCGCGCTGCCCGGAGAGACGAGATGCTCGACGACCGAGACCCCGCCGGCCGATTCGCCGAAGAGCGTGACGTTCTTCTCGTTGCCGCCGAAGGCGCGGATGTTCTTTCGCACCCACTGCAACGCGGCGCGCTGATCGAGGAGGCCGTAGTTGCCGGTGCCGGTCGCCGGATCTTCCTTGGCGAGCGCGGAGTGCGCGAGGAACCCGAGCGAGCCGAGACGGTAGTTGAGCGTAACGACGACGACCCGCTGCGAGCGAGCGAGCGCCGCGCCGTCGTACAGCGCGCCCGAGCCCGACCCCACGATGAACGCGCCGCCGTGGACCCACACCATCACGGGAAGCGGCTCGCGCGGCGCCGGGTCGGGCGACCACACGTTGAGGAACAGGCAGTCCTCCTCGCCGCTGGCGAACGCGCCCGTGGTGACGGCGACCTGCGGACAGGAGCTGCCGAACGCCTTCGCGTCGCGCGGGCTCGTCCACTTCGGCGGCGGCTGCGGCGCGCGGAAGCGATTGCCCCCGGTGGGCGGCGCCGCGAAGGGGATGCCCTTCCACGAGCGCACCCCGTCGTCCGCCGCCCCGACCACGACGCCGCTCTCGGTCTGAACGTCGAGCGACGACGTCGTGGCGGGCTCGTCGGCCGAGGACGAACATCCGAGCCAGAGGACCGCGAGACACGCCGAAAACCGCATGCACAAACGATCGCAGCCAAGGAGTTCCGCCGCAACAGTCCCGGCCTCCAGGGCTTGATTCGTTACGACCGCGTGCGTGCGCGCACGAAGTGATCGGAAGATCCCGTGCGTGCCGCGCGCGCGGTGCTTACTGCGAGGCTCATGCTTCGTTCGGCGAGCTTCGCGGGTCTCTCTATCCTCTTGGTGATGATGTGCGGCTGTGGCTCGACCTCCGAGCCAGCTACGGCCGAACCCGACGCCGGCGCCGACGCCGACGTGGGCGCCGTCGACACCAGTACGACCGACACCGGTGCGAGCGAGACCGGAAGCGACGACACCGGTACGAGCGACACCGGTACGAGCGACACCGGCGCGAGCGACACCGGTACGAGCGATGCCGAGCCCGCGGACACCGGCCCCCTCGAGACCGGGGCCTTCGACTCGGGCCCGCTCGAGACCGGTGTGCTCGACACCGGTGCTACGGATTCCGACGTCGGCGACACCGGCCCGCTCCCCGGCGCGGTGCCGCCTGCGAAACCGACCACCGAGGTCCCCGGAGGCGCCACCAAGTGGTTCGCGATCAAGCGCCTTCATCTCGGGCCGATCGACCGAAACACGGGCAAGCACGACCCGCTGGCCTGGCGTCAGTACGGCTTCAACCTCGACGCCCGCACGACCAGCAAGGACGACTCGAAGGCCGGCACCAACACCTGCACGCGTCGCGCGGGCTCGGGCTTCTACGTCCTCACGGACGGAACTCTCGGCCGAGACAACAACTTCGGCCAGCACTTCATGTCCGTGGTGAACTCGCTCAAATACGACGCCGAAGAGTCGGTCAACCAGCGGATCGCCGAGGGCAAGATGACGTTGCTGCTCCGCCTCGACAACGTGGGGCCGGCAGACAACGCGAAGGTCCCCGGCGCGCTGTATCTCGCCGGCAACCTCGGCGGCTTCCCCAAGTACGACGGCAGCGACAAGTGGCCCATCGACACGGCGTCGCTCGACGCGGCCGAGCCGCGCGCGAAGTTCCCGGGCGGCTACATGGCCGGCGGGGTCTGGGTCAGTGGCGCGCTCGGCGCCGCGGCCATGCCCATCCCGCTCTTCTCGCTCGGCAGCGCCGTCATCGTGCCCATGGAGAGCGCAGTCGTCAGCTTCGACGTCAGCAGCGGCGGCGCCGGCACCATCGCGGGCGCGGCGGATCCCGTCGCCCTCGGCAAGGCGTTCACCCCGCCCCTCGAGCAATGGGGCATCTGTCCGGGGAACACCACCTACGATCAGGTGATCTCCACCGCCACGTCGTCACCGGATCTCGTCGCCGGCGCGCCCTCGCTGCAGGACACCACCAAGGAGTGCAACGCGATCTCGATCGGCCTCGGGTTCGCTGCCACCCCGGTGGCCGCACCCACGGCCACCGTGACCACGGCCACCTCGCCGAGCGATTGCCTGTAAAGGGACGCTACTTCGCGTACCAGGCCCGGACGGCCGGGAAGTCGCGAACGGCGTCGTGCACCCGCGTCAGCTTCGGGAACGCGTCGAAGGTCGTGGCGGGGATGTGATCGAGCGCGCCGCTCTTCACCCAACGAACGATCGTGAACAGCTTGAGGTCCACGACGTTCGGTGTCGCGCCGCCGACGAACGGCCCCTCGCCGAGCTGCTTCTCGACGTTCGCGGCCCAGGTCGGGATGGTCGTCGTCGCGAGCGCCTCGCGCGCTTGGCGCTTTGCGTCCTCGTCCTTGAGGCGCATCGACGGCGTGATCGCCGCGCGGAGATCTTCGACGTGGGCCATGATCGCCTCGTGGCGCGCCGCCTCGTAGAGGTCTTTCGGATGGAGCCCGTGCAAGCGCCCGATGAGCACCAGGATCGCGTTGGACTGCGCGAGGGGCGGCTGGCCCGGCATCTCGAGCACCGGCACCGCACCGAACGGCGTCGTCCCCTTGAACGCGGGCCAGTCGGGCCCCTTCACGCGGTTGTCCTCGAAGTCGACGCCGACGAGGTGCAGGGCGAGACGACACTCCTCGCCACGGCTCACCGGCGCATCGAAGTAGCTCAGCTTGGGCTTGCTCATCAGGAGCGGTCGGATGCGGCGCACCCGGCCGCGGTTTCGCCGCGCCGACGGGTCGGGCTCACGGCCGCGCGAGCGGGAGCCCGCGCATGCGGGCACGGAAGCGTTCGCGCGCCTCCTCGACGCGTGGCGCGGCGTTTCGCTGGCGACGGTCGCCAAGCAGGCGCGGAGCATCTTCGACAAGCTCGGCGTCTCGAGCCGCGGCGAGCGCGCGCCTCACGCGTTGAACGGCTGATCCCGGGGGGGCGCTGCGCGCGCGGACGGATTGCGATACGACCGTGCCATGTATCGCGACGGGGGCGGGGAGCGCGCGCGCTGCGAGCAGCACGGACTCTCGTACGATCCGAGGACACAGGAGGGGTGCTCGCTGTGTCGGCGCGAGAAGAAGTCGCGCGTCGGTCCGACGCTGTTCGCGATCCTCGGGGTCGCCTCGCTCGCCCTCGGCGGCCTGCGCCTGGCCCTGCATTTCAAGAACACGCCCACCGTGCCCAAGAACGTGGCGGTCGGCGGGAGCTGCCAGGGTGGGCCCAACGCGTGCGTCGCGGGCGCCGACTGCCTCACGCCCTCCGGCACCCTCTCGCTCGGCTACGGCGAGTGCGTGAAGCGATGCGCCGCCGATCCGGAGTGCACGCTCGGAACGCTCTGCCGTGCGATGCCGGGCGTCGCGGGCAACCACTGCGTCGCGGTCGCGGCGCTCGGCGAGCGCTGCTCTGGCATGAGCGTCTGCGAGGGCGGCGACTGCGTGCTCATGGTCGGTAAGGGCGCCTGGTGCCTCAAGCCGTGCTCGGCGGCCCCGACCGACTGCCCGGCAGGAACGGTCTGCCAGCTCGCGTCTCCGCATTACTGCGTCCCGTTTCCCTAGAGGAAGCGGCGCACCGAGAGGCTTGGCCGGTCACGAGAACTCAATGTGCGGCCAGCGCTCCCGCGGGTGTTCGCCACGCCGAGCGACTTCAGGTTCTGCAGACGCGCGATGTCCGGTGGGATCTCGGTGATGCCCGTCGCGCCGAGGAGGAGGAGCTCGAGCGACGAGAGCTCGAACACCGCGTCGGGAATCCGCTCGAGGGCCGCGTTCATGCTCAGCCAGAGTTGCTTCAGTCCGCGGAGGCCGCGCAGGTCGTTCCAGTCGCGGAGGTGCACGCCGTTGAGCTGCAGCTCCTCGAGACCGAGCGCCCCGAGCCAGCGCGGAAGGTGGGTGATGGCGGTGTCGCCGAGCGCGAGACGTCGCAGCGTGGTGAGCGAGGACATCGAGGCGGGCAGCTCGCGGAGCGGGTTGCTCTGAAGGCCGAGCACGCGCAGCGACGCGAGCCTCTCGAGCGCGCTCGGGAGCTCGGCGAAGCGGTTGTACGCGAGGTGAAGCTGCTCGAGCTTGTGCAGCTCGCCGATCGCCTGGGACGCAGCCGACATCGAACGCGCAGCGTCGCGGACACCGGATGGGTGTGCAACTACCGAGCGCTGCCGACCCAGCGGACCACCCCGAGCGCGGCGACCGTCTGCGCCATGAGCAGCGCGCTGAACCACCTCTCGGCCTCCGCGCCGAACAGGACGAGCTGGGGTAGCGCCACGAGCAGGTTCACGCCGGCGATCGCCAGGAGCCACGACGGCGGATCGCGGCGGCGGCGCACGAGTGCGAAGAGCACCGCGAGCGCCGACGCCGGCGCGACGAACGCGTAGTTCACGGCGAACAGCGCGACGCCGACCAGATCGCTCTTCGAGAACCCGGGACCGAGGGTCACCGCAAGGTTCATATCCTCGCGGCGCGTTGGCGTGAACGTGAGCTAATAGTCGGTCACGAACCGCAGCGGGTACGTCACCAACACTTTGCCTTTTTCCGGCTCCGGGAACTCGAGGCTCGCGACCGTGGTCGTCAGGCACGTGCGGAACGCGGGATCGGCGACGGCCACCTCTGGCTTCGTGACCTTGCCGCTCTCCTCGATGATGAATCGAATCGTCGCGTCTACCTCGGCGAAGGGGTTCGTCTTGAGGAGCGCCTCGTAGCACGCGCGAAGTCGCGGGAAGTTCGCCCGCAGAATCCGCTTGATCACCTCCGGCGGGAGTCCCCCCTGAATGTCGGTGCCCTGCTCCACCATCATCACGGTCCTGCCCTCGCCGACGGCGCGCGCCACGACGAAGATCGGCGTCTCGCCATGCGCCGCGGGGTCGAAGGCCGCTCCGCGCACCGCCGTCTCCACGCACTCGGCGAGCGTGGTGTCGGCGATATCGCCCGCCGTTCGCTTCGCGCTCACGAGCTTCCCCTTGTCGTCGATCACCAGCACGAGCTCGAGGAATCCTCCGCTGTTCGGTCCCTTCAGCGCCGCGGCGTTGCGGCATTCGCGCGCCTTCGCAGCGACGGCGCACAGGCCGGTGGTCACCGCGGCCGTCTTCGCCGACGGGGTCGCCCGGGTGAACAGGACGACCTTGCCGTTCTTCGCGCTCGATTCCGGCGCGTACCTGAGCGGCTCCTGCTGCAACCCCGGTACTTCGTCGACGAGCTGCGCGTCCAGGCAGTACTCCTGCGCGTGGGCGGGCGCCGGCGGTGCGGTGAGATCCGAGGGCTCGTTCGGCAGGGCGATCGGATCGGGCCGCGGCTTGGACGCGGCACACCCCACAACCACGGGCAACGCAGCCAGATAGAGAAGGAATGAGTTCATCGTACCGCTGGGCTACCTACCCGACCCGACGATGGAACGACACTGCCACCGGGCTTGTTCCCCTCGGGCTGCTCGGCCTCGGCGAGCAGACGAGTCGCGAGCGGGAGGCTGGTCACCGCGAACATCGCGCCAAACGAGAAGAAGCTACAACGGCGGCGGATCGCCCGGCGGATCGGGGCGCGGGTCGACCACCGGACCGAGGAGATCGTCGTACTCCTGATCGGGCGGATCGCTGATCGGCGAGCGCGCTTCGGCCGAGGGACAGGGAACGTAGTCGGTCTGCCCGTTCGGCATCGGCAACCACCCGCAGGGCGTCGCGTAACCGGGTCCCTCGACTGGATAGTTCGCGAAGCGTTCGGGCTCGCCTCGATCGACTGCGCGCTCGGTGTCGAGATCGCCGGCGCCTCCACACGCGAGCTGAACCACAGCGACGATGAGCAACGGGAGGTGACGCAGCCATGCCGTCTCGCGGGAGCGACCGAACACCTTGCGGGCTTGCCCGGTAGAGAGAGGCATGGCTCACCTCACGGATGGAGCAGTTGCGATGCGCGTGCCAGGCGAGCAACACCGGGCCGCGCGAATTGCGTCGACGCATTCGGCGCGCAGAGATGAATCAACTGCGTTGAGGTCGCGCGCCAGACCCGCGAAGGTGGGTCATGAACGATCGGATGCGACGACACCGCGCTGCATCGCGCCCGTAGCGATCCAACCGTGCATGCGTTCGCGAAGTGCATTGCTGCGCTCCGGTCGGCGGCTTGCTGAGCTCAGTCGGCGACGGCGTTCATGCCGTCGCGCGCGGAACGCGTTCGACGGGGAGCTCGCGCTGGTTGTAGGCGAGCATTCCGCCCTGGAGGTTCATCACGGCGGTGAACCCGCGGTGGGCGAGCGCCTTCGCGGCGCGCCCGGAGCGAGCTTCGGCATGATCTCGGTTCTCTCGACCTTCGGGGTCACGCCGCCGCGCTCGCGCCGCACCGGCGGTTCGCGGGGACGGCCTCCGCGAGCTGCTTCGGCGCGGGCAGCTGCAGGGCGCGCATGATCGCGACGAACTCCTCACAGGTCTTCCCGGCGACGCGCGGGTTGAAGCGCTTCTCTTCGCCGATGGTCGAGGCCGAGTAGCCGCGGTAGTCGTGCGCCGGCCAAAGGATCGTGTCGTCGGGGAGCGCGAACAGCTTCTCGGTGATCGAGCGGTAGAGCTGCTCGGGATCGCCGTTCTGGAAGTCGGCGCGCCCCGTGCCGCGGATGAGCAACGTGTCGCCCGTGAACACGTGGCTCGCGCCCTCGGCCGTGAGGTGGAACGAGAGGCTGTCGTCGGTGTGGCCGGGCGTCTCGAGGACCTCGAGCGAATAGGGACCGAACGCGATGCGGTCACCGTCCCCAACATGGAGGTCGGCGCACGGCGCGCCGCGGCGTCCGGCAACGGTCTGGGCTCCGGTGCGCTGCCGCATAAGATCTGCCGCGGTCACGTGGTCGGCATGCACGTGGGTTTCCACGACCCACCGGAGCGTCAGGCCGAGCTCCTGGAGCAGCGCGAGGTCGCGCTCGACCTGCTCACGCACCGGGTCGATGAGGACGGCCTCACGCGTGCTCGCATCGGCGAGCAGATAGGTGAACGTGGACGACTGCTTGTCGAAGAGCGGGCGTAGGATCATGGGTGGAACACGTAGCGATCGTCGTGCCATCGGTGCATTGGCGAGGATTCGCCGACTCTCCGACGCCGCATGCAACACGGCGAAACACCCTCGAAACACCCGCCGCTAGAACGCCACGGTGGCCTGGGCGAGCACGCGGTCGGCGATCGTCTCTGCGATGCGCCGCGCGTCCTCGCTCCCCTCGGGCGCGGCGAGCCAGCGCCGCTCGTAGTTCAGCATGAGCTTGGCGCGCGGCGTGAAGTCCCACTCGAGGGCGGGGGTCAACGTCCGCATCACGCGGAGCGCCGGTCCTCCGTCGAGCTGCCGGTGCAGCTCGTCGTAGCGCAGACCGAGGAGCAGCTTCTTGAACAGGCGAACGCGCGCCTGAACGTACCCGCCGAGCGCGCGGCCCTCCGGTGCGACCGCGATCGGCTGGCCGGCGAACGAAGGGTTCGGACCGAGGACGAGCATTCCCGAGCCGTAGACGAGCTCGGCGCGGATGCGGACGGGCTCACGCTCGAGGTGCACGCCCACGCCCTCGCGGACGCGCTCGTAGCGCTCGCCCCCGAAGGCGCGGGTTCCCCGCTGCCCCCAGGCGAACAACGAGAGCTCCTGACGGTGAGGATCGCTCGCAGCACCCTTGAACACCCAGGAGGCCGTGACGCGCCCGGTGACGTCCTTGTGGTTGTCGTCGTCGACGCCGCCGAAGCGGCCGTTGGAGATCATGAGCGCGTACGACAGCGCGACCTGTCTCCGCTGGAACGTGTCGAATACCTGGACGCCGACGTCGCGGAACGCGTAGGCGCCGCCGACGTAGGCGCCGTTCTCGACCTTGTTCTCGAGCATCAGGCCGAGCGCCACGTTGCTGAAGTTGATGAGCTCACCGGAGATCGGGTTCGCCTCGACGGTCTCGTCCATCGTCGGCAGCTTGAATTGCCCCACGCGGACGCGCGCTCCGGGGATCTGACTGAACGTGATCGAGGCGTCGATGAGGCGAGCGGCGGTGCCGCGATTGACCGCGACGGTCCCGAGCTCGACCGTGAGGAAGTAGTTGATGTGTTGCTTGGTCGCGGGCACCGAGCCGCGGAGTCCCACGCGCGCGCGACGAACCGAGAGGCCGATGGTCGCGTCGGAGTCGCCGATGCTGTTGAAGGTTGGACGCCTGCCCTCGAAGCGCGACAACGCGCTGCTCTTCAAGCCCTCGACCCGCGCGCCGGACGACCCCTCGCCCACGAGCTGCAGGAAGCCGACGGGGCGCGCGGGTTGGTCGGGCGCTCCCTCCTCGGTGCCGAGCACGATCGGCCAGTCTGCCGCTCGCGCCGTCCGGGCGAACAACGAGGCTGCGGCGACCAAGAGAAGCGCGAGGTGTTTCATCGAGTCGACTTTCGGGAAGCAGCGACTGCTCGAGCACGTCACGTGCCCGGTGCTGGGGTCAGTAGCGCGCGTCCTCGGGCTTCCCGCCCTTTGGCCAGTCGTTCGCCTTGCCGGCGAAGTCGGGGCGCGGCTGATGAATGAAGTAGTCGGCGACGTCGTAGGCGTCCTGATCGCTCAGCGTCCCGCCTTGCCCGAGCGGCATGTTCCATTTCACGAACGCTGCCGCCGTGTGCAGGCGCGCCATCCCCGCGCCGATGTTGAACGAACGATCGCCCCAGAGCGCCGGGAACGTGTATGCGCCGTCGGGGCCCGAGAGCCCGCCGCCCTCGGCGCCGTGACAGCTGGCGCAGCGCGTGGCGTACACCCCCTTGCCGCGCTCGCGATCGGGCTTCGGGGCGGGTTTGAGGCGCGGGAATCCGCGCCCCTCGATCTCGCGCCCTTTCGGGACGTCCTGCGAGAGGAAGCTGATGTACGCGACGATCGCGGCCATCGCCGGGCTGTCCTTGGGGATGACCCTACCGTTCATGCTCCGCTCGAAGCAGTCGTTGACGCGATCTTCGATCGTGTTGGTCTGCGCGTTGCGCGCGCGGTACTCGGGGAACATGCCGAGGAGCCCGACCCACGGTCCGGCGTTCTTCTGCGTGCCGGCCCCGAGGTGACAGCTCGTGCAGTGGAGCCCGTTGCCCACGTAGTCCGGCAGCTCCTCCCTGGTGCGGGTGACGAGCTGCTTGCCGCGCCGGATGCGAGCCCCGAGCTCCCCGTCGGGGATGCCCTTCTCGTCGGGCACGAAGAACGGGATCGGGCCGCTCGGCGGGATCACGGGTTTGGTGACCGTCGGTTTCTGCTCGGTCGGGCCGACCTCACGACGACCGCAGCTCGCGAGAGCCGCGCCGGCTCCGAAGCCAACGAGCAGAAGGAGTGGTCGCAGTCGAGATCGAAGCATCGTCAACGCGGATTAGCAGCCAGCGTGCCGCGAGAGAACGGACGAAAACATCGACAATTGCGCATACACCGAAGCACGTTGCAACACCTGCGCAGCAGCGTGAAACACCTCGCCGAAGCGTCTTCCGTTGACCGAGGGGCAGGGTTGCAGGCGAGGCATGACGCCCATGCGATCGCTCGCTCGTGTCCTCGGCGTGGTGGTCGCCTGGCTGCTGCACGCCGTTTTGCCGCTCGCCGCGGCGGCGGCCGGCTTCCTCGGCGGCGCGAAGCTGACGTCGTCCACCGCAGGGCTCGTGGTCTCTGCGCTCCTCGCGTCTGCCGCGGTCGGATACGGCACCGGACGCCTGGCGATGTTCGCGTCGCGTCGCACGCGCGGCACCTTCGTCCCCGCCCTCGTCTCCGTAGCGCTGGCTGGGCTGCTCCTGGGGTTGCTGCTCTTCCGAAGGCCGCCGGTGCCCTCGCGAACGATGCCGACACGCTCGGTGGCCTTCGAGCACCTGCAGCTGGCGAGCGGATCGCACGTCGCGGTGGCGCGGATCCCGGCGACCAACCCGTCCATCAAGACACCGCTGCTGTTCCTCCACGGCGGGCCCGGCGGCTACATCCGGGACTCGGACCTCGCGCTGCTGCGCTCGATCGCGAGCAGCGGCGTCGAGGTGATCGCGTTCGATCAGGCCGGTGGCGGCGCGTCGCCGCGGCTCTCGCCGCACGACTATTCCCTGGCGCGCGCGGTCGCGGATCTCGAGGCCCTGCGGGTCGCGCTCGGCGCCCCACGAATCTCGCTCTTCGGTCAGTCGTGGGGCTCGATGCTCGCGTTCGAGTACGCGAGGGCGCACCCCGATCGCGTCGAGCGCATGGTGCTCGCTGGCGCGGGACTGATCTCATCCAACGTGAAGGACTTCGCGGTCTCGCGCACCGCGCTACCCGGCGGCAAGCCCGCGGCGTTTCCGCCGTATTTTCTCGCTGCGGCGATGCTCCACCGGGTGAACCCGGAGGCCGCGGTGAACTTCCTCCCGCGCGACGAGCTCGACGCGGCGTTCAAGCAGGGAGCGATGGCCAACCTCGGGCGATGGTTCTGCAAGGCAGATGCGGCGCACGTACAGGAGGCGCGAGACGACATGGACCGCTCGCCCGCGCTCGACGCCTACCAGGCGCTCGCGCTGAAGAGGGAGATGGAGGCACGCGCCGAGGCGCCGCCCGCCATCCCCTCGCCGCCGCCGACGCTCATCATCCGCGGTCTGTGCGACTTCGTGCCCTGGCGCGCCACCCTCGATCTCCGCGACCGCACCCGCGCCGCGGTGGTCACGGTGCCGGACGTGGGTCACGCGATGTGGCCGGCGCGCGCGGATCTCATCCGCGACCTCGTGCTCGCGCACCTCGCCGGTCAGCCCCTACCGCGACCGAAATACGAGGGCACCGCCGACCCCGCGGACTGACGCCCCTCCCCGGTCGCCAAGCTAGCGGCGCCGCCTGCGCAGGAGCGCGAGCGCGAGCGCCGCGCCCCCGAGGAGCCATGGGTCGTTCGCGTTCGCCACAACGCCGCACCCGCAACCGCCCGACGAGTCGACGCCCGCGGCCGGAGGATCCGCGGCGCCGCCGGTGTCGGCCGGCGCGCCGTCGAAGACCGTCGCGTCGTCGGAGCTCGCGCCCGTGTCCTCCGTCGAGCCATCGCCGATGGCGGTGTCGCCGCTCGCGGCGGAGTCGGTCTCCGAGGAGCCGTCGCCCGCGGCACCGTCGGACAGGGCGCCATCGGAGCCTGCGCCGCCATCGGCGCCGGCATCGAGACAGGGGCCGGAGTCGGAGCAGGCGCAGCTCACCGCTCCGTCGCCCGCACAGTCGACCCACGTGGTCGTCACCGTGTTGCTCTTGGTCGTGACGCTGGTCGCGCCGACCGTGTACTCACCCTTCGCGAAGTTGGCGTACGCGCCGAACGCCGGCAGCTTGATCGTCACCTCGACGCTGCTCGTGATGCCGGAGGCGATGTCGCCGAGGGTCCAGGTCACCGTGCCCGCGGCGAGGATGCCGCCCTTGGTCGCGCTGACGAAGGTCGTGCCTGCCGGAAGGGTATCGGTGACCTTGACGTCGATCGCCGGTCCCTTCCCGACGTTCGTCGCGTCGATGGAGTAGGTGATCGTGTCGGCGGCGGTCTCGCTCGGCGCGTTCTTCCGCAGCAAGATGTCACCGCGTCCCTCTTCCGTGACGCAGCCGGCCTCGTAGAGCGAGTTGAGAAACAGGCGCGCCCCCTGCGTCGAGGGGTTCGTCGAGATCGGCACCTTGGTGTCGTACGAGTGCCCGCCGAGGTAGCTCACCTTCCCGAGCGACTTGCCGCCGATGATGCACTGCGGATCGGTGATCGGGCAGACGCCGGAGCCGGTGTTCGCGTAGCCGGTCATCCAAACGTCCTGCACGCCGACGGCCTTTCCGGCGCCCTTCACCATGACGATGCCGGTGTCGTAGTACGTGGAGCCCGCGCCGAGCGCGTACGCGGGCTCGCTGCCGCCCACGGTCTTGAAGGGTCCGTCCATCTGCGCGAACGGCAGCGCGCTGTTGAGGAACTCGACGGTCGAGGGCTGCGAGGGCGCGGGCCACGCGAAGCCCTTGCTGCTCACGAAGTTCGACCGTCCACCCGTGGGCGGAGCGCCCTCGATCGCGTTGACCGCCTGGCACTCGGCGTTCACGTGCGTAGGGAACTTGAGGAACGACGCGAGCTCGGCCGACACCTCGGCGGCCTCGGGCTCGTTCACCTTCCAGTGCATGGTCATGATCTCGCAGAACGCGGGCTGCCCCGAGGGCCGGAACAGCGCGCCGTCCGCGTGATTCGTCGACGTCGGTCCCATCACCTGCGCCGGCGTGAGGACATCGGGGCTGGCCGCGGTCCACGCCGCTCCGCTCTTGTCGCGGATTCCCGCCGCGTTGAGGTAGTCGAACGCGATGTTCTGACTTCCGTCGGCGAACACCGCGATGCGCGGCGCGGCGACCAGCGTTCGGCTGACGAACCCGACGAACGGCGCGGTCGTGACATGCACGGTCGTCGTGTTGGTCGCCTGCCATGCGGTGATGATGGTCTTCGCGGCTTCGGCGTCGGCTGCCCTGATCACGAACGGCCCGCCGCGATAGCCATGCGGGGGGATCGTGACGCCACTCTTGAAGTCCTTCGCCGACGCGGTGAAGTCGTCCTCGAACTTCCCCTTCGCGGTGTCGACGACGACCTTCGGCGTCTTGATCACCCACTGCACCGGCACGCCCGCGCGCAAGAGCTTGTCGAGGAGCCCGAACGCCTTGAGCATCCCGGCGTCCTGGAAATCAATGTCCATCGGGATGATCAGCGCCCCGGCGTCGAACGTCGCGGACGCCGCACGCGCGGGCGCCCCGTGCAGGATCGCAGCGCCCACGACGCACGGCACGATGACACGCAGCTTCCTCATCGCTCGAGCGTAGCGCGCGCTAGCCACCCACCGCGCCACGACGCGACGCCGCACATCGTCGCACACGCGACTTCGGGCGGAGGGACCGCCGCTAGCCCGGACCCGACCCCGTCGAGGGCGGATCCGCCACGTACGCCTTGCTCCAATCGCCGCCGTCGCGGCACGCGCCGCGATAGAACGGCAGCAGATCCTCGACGGTGTTCGGCACGCACACCGAGAGCTTCGGATCGCTGACGCAGGCCTCGTAGTCCTTGGCCGCGATCGAGTAGCAGGAGCCGCTCGCGGCCGTCTCCCAGCAGTCGTCCATCTCGCTGCCGCCGCCCTTGCCGCTGCCGGGCTCCCAGTCGCAGGAGGAGCACGCGACGTCGAGGCAGCTGTAGGTGCACTCGATGGTGGTGGCGCACTTGTTCCCCGGCGCGACCTTCTGGATGCACGCGCCGATCGCGAGGCGGTTCTCGCTGATCCAGTCGATCAACATGCACGTGGAGCACGCGGGGTACTTCTTGCGCGCGGCGTTGCACGTGCTCTCGGTCGCCTCGAAGCCGAAGCAGCCCTCGCCGACCGCGCGGATCGCGACGTCGTTGCACACCTTCTTGCCCGCGATGGGGGCGGGCGCCGTGCAGCGGAAGTCCTTCGGCACCGGCTCCTCGCACGAGGTCGGACCGCCGTCGGGCGGCGGGGGCGGCGGCGGTTCGGGCCGCGTGTCCTCGAAGATGGACGTGTCGGGGACGACCCCGTCGGGCTGCGTCGCCGTGTCGCGAACGACGGCGCTATCCGTAGTGGGATTCGAGGACGGCTGGAGATCCTCGAGACCGACTCGACCACCGCAGGCAATCAAGCACATCGACGCAAGAAGGAGCGCGCGCATCGGCGCCATACTACGTCACCGCCGGCGTTCGTCGAATGCGACGCGGTCGCAACGGGTGCACTGCATCGTCAGATAGGTGATGCCCGATTGGAACCCGAGCGCGTCGGCGCCGGCGCCCTTCTCCTTCTCGGCGACGACGCGGTGGCGCGTGACCGCACGGCAATGGCGGCAGAACTCGTCGAGCTCGTGGCGGGAGGTCATGGCGAAACCGCGGCTCCGAGTATAGTACGCGCCCTCCATGCACCCGCTCGCCCAGCGCGTCCTCGACGGAGATCTCCGCGGCGCCGCTCGCGTCATGCGCCTCATCGACGACCGCGCCGAGGGGCACATCCAGATCCTCAAAGATCTCTTCCCCCACTGCGGCCGAGCCCAGCTGATCGGCGTGACCGGCACCCCCGGCGCGGGCAAGTCCACGCTCTGCGACCGCCTCATCGACCACTACCGCAAGCAGGGCAAGAAGGTCGGCGTCGTGGCCGTCGATCCCACGAGCCCGTTCACCGGCGGCGCGATCCTGGGCGACCGCATCCGCATGCAGCGTCACTTCACCGACGACAACGTCTTCATTCGCTCGGTCGCCACGCGCGGCGCGCTCGGCGGCCTGTCGCGGTCGACGACCGACGTCGCGCGCGTCCTCGACGCCTACGGGTGCGACGTCGTGTTGATCGAGACGGTCGGCGTCGGACAGGACGAGCTCGACGTCACGCGCACCGCGCACACCACGCTCGTCGTGGTGCCGCCCGGCGGCGGCGACGACGTGCAGGCCAACAAGGCCGGCATCCTCGAGATCGCCGACGTGTTCGTGGTGAACAAGGCCGACCGCGAGGGCGCCGACGCGCAGGTGCGCCACCTCGAGTCGATGATCGCGCTCGGCCGCGAGATCAAGGCCGGCCAGATCCGGGCGCCGCTCACCCACGTCGTGCACGGCGCGGTGCCCGAGCCGATCGTCCCGGCCGACGACGGCTCATGGTCTCCACCGGTGCTCAAGACGGTGTCGGCCAAGGGCACCGGCGTCGCCGAGCTGTGCGAGGCGATCGAGCAGCACCGCGCCTGGCTCGACACCGAGCAGGGGCGCACGCGGAGGGCGCGGCAGCAGCAGGATCAACTGCTCGCGCAGTTCCGCGACACGCTGATCGAAGAGGCGCTCGACACGCTGGGCCCGCGCATCGCCGAAGCGGCCGCGCGCGTCGGCGAGAAGCAGCTCGATCCCTACAGCGCATCGGAAGAGCTCATCGCCGCCTTCCGCGCCGGGCAGCCGCGACCAGAGCCGCGACCGTAAGGGAGCGGGTTATTCAAGCGCGAGACAACCCGCTCGCTGACGCGCGCGGCTCCGGCTAACGCGTCGCCAGGATTCGCTCGAGGCCCTCGAGGCGCTGCAGCACGAACTTCTCGGTGGGCCCGAGCTCGCTCGCGCGCCCGCGGCACTGATCGAGGTAGGCGCGGAAGCGGGTGAGGTCGAACCCCTTCATCTTGCGCGCAGCGACATAGAGCTCGTCGACGATCGGCGCCGGCGGCAGCGCGTGGGCGCGCGCGTAGAGCTCGATGGTGTAGTCGCCCCAACTGCCCTTGCCGGTGCCCGACGCGAGGCGCGCGGCGAACCGCGCCGCGATCTCGAGCGAGTCCATCCCGACCGCACGGCCCGCGCGCACGTCGGCCATCAGCTCCTGCAGGCCGCCGTTGAGGAGCCGCTCGGCGCTCTCGGGGTTTCCGAGCGCCAACGCCTTGTCGGCCACGCCGCCGAGGAGCTTGAGCGCCTCGCCGCGCTTCGGCCGCGCGATGGTGGACTCCTCGCCGATCGCCGGCTCGATGCTCTGCTGCGGCTGCGCGACCGGCATGGTGACGAGCGTGACCGGGCCGGCGGCGGACGGCGTGGCCCGCACGGCGCGCCGCTGAATCTCGCTGTCGGCGATGGCGGTGATCGTCATCTCTTGAGCGCCGATCGTGATCCGGTCGCCGTCGGAGAGCTGACGCTGCCCGTCGATCTTCACGCCGTTGACCAGGACGCCGTTGCGACTCCCGGCGTCCTCGACGAGCACCTCGTTGTCGCGCACCGTGAGCTGCGCGTGCCGACGCGAGACGAGCGGGTCGTCGAGCGAGAGCTGGCAGTCCGCCGACCGCCCGATCGAGAAGACGCCGGTCGAGAGCTCGAGATCGTGCTTCAGGTAGCGAAGCCGAAAGCGCATCGATCAGGAGCCCTCGGCGTTGGGAGAGGTCCGTTCGCTCTGCAGGCGCAGTCGGGTGCGCACGTCGACGAGCACATCGACCGCGGCGCGCGCGTCGGCGTCGAGCTGGGGGCGCTTGAGCTCGAACGCGGCGACCGCGTCCCCGAGCTGACGGGTCGCGGGCTCCATCACGATCAACGGCAGCGCGGCGATCGCCTCGACGACCGCACGAGACGGCGGGTGACCGAGGCGCTGCGCGGTGGTGAGGACCCACCGCACCCATTGAATCTCGCCGTGCGCCGACGCGAGCCGGATCGCACCGCCGAAGGCGCCGTCAACCTGCGCGCGCTCGACCGGGAGGCCGGTGGTCATCCGCTCGTCGACCGCGAGCGCGATGCGACCGAGCACGCGCTCGGCGTCGGGGACGCGGCCGAGAGAGAGCGCCTTGTCGAGGAGCTCGACCTGCAACTGCAGCGACCACTTGTCGCGGTCGAGGTTGTTGGCGGGCGCGACGCCGCTGAGCGTCTCGTCGGCGCCGGGCGAATAGCCGCAGTTGGGGCACTGCGGCGCTTCTGCGACGTAGGGCGTCTGGCACTTGCGGCAATGGCGGAGGCTGCCCGTCGGCCGCCCCGGTCTCCGCGCCGCGACCACGCGCGAGAAGACGACCTCTTGGTTGCCGATGCGAACGCGGTCCCCGTCGTTAAGGGTGACCTCACCGTGGACCTGTTGCCCGTTCACCTTGGATCCGTTGCGGCTGCCGAGGTCGCGAAAGACGACCTCTTCGCCGTGCACGATGATCTTCGCATGTTCGCGAGATACCAAGGGATCATCGATCGTGACGTGGCACTCCGGGCTTCGACCGAGGATGGTTTCCCCGGGCGGAAGGTCGAACTCCTGCAGCAAGAGGCGGAGGCGATATCGGGCCACGCGCGGGTCCCCAGCGACCGAGGCTAGCGGCTCGGGGCGTGTCGCGTAAAGCACCGAGAGAGCAAACTGTTTTGTGTGCTAGGTTGGAGAGCCCGAGAGTGCTCGACCTGCCGGAGCCCATCGTTCGCACCCTGCGAGAGATCGTCGCCCCGCTGGTCGAGGCGGACGGCGGTGTGCTCTACGTCGTGCGCAAGGCTTCCGGCGTGCGCCTGCACCTCGCGGGCGCGTGCGCGGGCTGTCCCGGCTATCGAATCACCTCCACCGAGGTGATCGAGCCGGCGCTCCGCGCGGCGGGCGTGAAGGGCGACATCGACGTGACCGCCGGCTGGACGGTCCCCGAGGGCGCCCTCCGGGTCAACGCGGCCTAGGCCGACCTAGGCCTCGTCTCGTACCGCGCTGCGACGGCGCGACAGCAGCATCAGCCCTGCCTCGATCACGAAGACGCCCGTCGGGATGACGGCGGCGGCGATCAGCATCGGGACCGTCATGCGCGTCGGGAACCGCACCATGGGCGCGAAGTGATGGAGCGCCACCACCCCCCACGCGAACACCGCACCGAGCGCGCGGCCGCCGAGGTGCGCGACCGTGGACTGCTTACCCTCCAGCCGCTCGCGCACGTGCATCAGCAACGTGCCGAACACGAACGCCGTCGCGAACAGGATCGTGTCGAAGGTGGGCTTGGTCGCGGCACCGAGCGTGGCGAGCGCGGCGAGCCAAGAGAGAACCTGGAGCTGGAGCGAGCGATGCAAGGTCGTTTCCTTCGGTTAGAACAGGCGCGCGGCGATCCCGTCCGTCGCCAGCCGGCGCGCGGGAGGGATCCTAAGGCGGGTGCCCTCGATCGAAAGTGCCCCTTCGCTCTGCAATCGTTCAATGGCGCGCGCACGGCTCTGCCATGCGACCGCGCCGTCGAGCCCTACGTCGCGCGCCGCACGGTCGAGATCGAAGCCCTCGGCGAGCCGCAAGCCGAGCATGATGCGCTCGCGGAGCAATGTCTCCGCGTCGAGCGGCTCGACGGTGCTCGTGACGCCGTCCCCGAGCTCCGGAGCGCCGGGCCGGAGCCGCATCGTGCCCGCCACATACCGACCCGGCTCGGCCTCGTTCCGATACCGCACGAAGGACGAAACGACGGGGCCGCGGGCGTCAGCCCGCGGTTGCTCGAGCGGCCCACACCCATACGCCGCGCACCCCACCCCCAAATACGCATCCCCCCGCCAATACCCGAGGTTATGCCGCGCCTCCTCGCCCGGCGTCGCGTAGTTCGACACCTCGTAGTGCTCGAGCCCCCTCGCCCGTAGCGCCTCTTCGATCGCGAGGAACGCATCGCACGTCGAGTCCTCTTCGGCGATCGGCAGCCGGCCGCGACGCGCGAGCTCGCCGAAGCGGGTGCCGGGCTCGATCGTCAGCGAGTACGCCGACACGTGAGAGAGCCCGCGATCGGCGAGCGCGCCGGCGTGGGCCGCGGCCTCTTCGGCGGACTGCTCCGGCAGCCCGAAGATGAGATCGGCCGACACGCGCGGCGACGCGACCAGCGCCGCGTCGATCGCCGCGAGCGCCATCTCGGTGGTGTGCAGGCGCCCGAGGAACTTGAGCTGCTTCGGCTCGAGCGACTGCACGCCGACCGAGAGCCGGGTGACCCCCGCGTCGATGAGCGCGCGCGCGCGGTCGTAATCGAGCGACGACGGGTTGCACTCGGCGGTGATCTCGAGATCGCCGGTGCTCGGGAACGCGCGCGCGATCGCCGCGATCACGCGCCCCACCGCGCTCGCGCGCCACAGCGACGGCGTGCCCCCGCCGAAGAACACCGACCGCACGGTGTGCCCGGAGAGCCAGCCCGCGCGCGCCTCGATCTCGCGGACGACCGCGTCGGCGTAGCCGTCGTGATCAATCGCGTCGGGGGAGGTCTTGAAGCTTACAAAATCGCAGTACGGACACTTCTCGAGGCACCACGGGAAGTGCACGTAGACGAGCAACGGACGCATTCGGGCCGCGCAGTCTAGCCCCCCAGCGGTCGGCCAACCGTCGGAAATCAAGAGTTTTTGGATGAGGTCGGCCGTAGCCGACAAGCTGGGCATTTGCACTCCGCCTCATCTGCGCGTAGACCGCGCGACATGAAGAACGGCGCTCTTACCTTGGCACTCCTTGTCGTCACCGGCGCTGCCGGTGGCATCGCGTTCGCTGGCTGCGGCAGCGAGGACCCGCCTGCGGCGGCGACGCCCGCCGACACCGGCACCGCCGACACCGGCACGCCCGACACCAAGGTCCCGGACACCAACCCGCCGGACACGGCCCCCATCCGCTGCGACCAGCCGGTCGGCGCCGACTACATGTGCCCGCCCGCGCCGAACAAGGCCGGCGCCACCGTGTGCAACGACCTCGCGCTCAACACGCTCCTCACGGCGTGCTTCGGCTCGACGAGCACCGAGGCCGCGTGCACCAAGTGGCGTAAGGATTACGCGGAGTGCGACAAGTGCGCGCTCGGCACCTGGCTCTACACCACCGCCAGCGGCGCCGGCTTCCTCGACTACCCCGCCTGCATGCAGAAGATCGACCCGGCCTCGGGCTGCGGCGCGGCCGGCGAGTGCTGGAACGACTGCCGCGAGACGGTGTGCGGCGAGTGCGACGACATGGAGAAGACCGCGTGCGAGACCCGCGCGCGCCGCTCCAGCGCGACGGCCACGATCCCCAAGGGCTCGTGCTACGAGAACTCGTACAAGAAGTACAACGAGTGCACGAAGGACGCGAAGTTCGAGAACTGCATCTCGCCGCTCGAGTTCCTCCGTGGCGCCTGCCGCGACAACGGCAACTGGACCGACGCGAAGATCGACAAGACCCCGGACACGGGCGTCATGGACACGGGCACGGACACCGGCACCGCGGTGACCGACGCGGCCGACGCGGGCTGATCGCTCTCGTCACCGCGAAAGCTGCCCCGGACCTCCGGGGCAGTTTTCGTTTTGTCTCCCGTTGACGTTCGCCCCCGTTGGACCGAACGTCCGCGCGCCATGCCGGTCCGCCTCCACGTCAACATCGACCACGTCGCCACGCTGCGCCAGGCGCGCGGCACGCAGTACCCCGACCCGGTCCACGCCGCGCAAGTGTGCGAGGACGCCGGCGCCGACGGGATCACGCTCCACCTCCGCGAGGACCGCCGCCACATCGTCGACCGCGACGTCGAGCGGATGCGCGAGGCGATCACCACCGTGATGAACCTCGAGTGCGCGGCGAGCGACGAGATGATCGACATCGCGCTCCGCGTCCGGCCCGACGTCGTCACGCTCGTGCCCGAACGCCGCGAGGAGCGCACCACCGAGGGCGGGCTCGACGCGGTCGGACAGCGCGCGCATCTCGCCCCGCGCATCGCGCGCCTCCGCGAGGCTGGCATCAAGGTGTCGCTGTTCATCGCCGCGAGCGAGGAGCAGGTCGAGGCGTCGCTGGCGCTCGGCGCCAAGCAGATCGAGCTCCACACCGGCCCCTACGCGCACGCGCGCGTCGGCGTGCCGCGCGAGGTCGAGCGCACGCTGCTCGCGCCGGCGGCGAGGGCGGCCCGAGCGCGCGGCCTCGA
>JALHOE010000071.1 GCA_022843175.1 Deltaproteobacteria bacterium | reverse complement strand
CAGGCTTTCGCCCATTGCGCAAGATTCCCCACTGCTGCCTCCCGTAGGAGTCTGGACCGTGTCTCAGTTCCAGTGTGGCTGATCATCCTCTCAGACCAGCTACCCGTCTTAGCCTTGGTAGTCTTTTACACTACCAACTAGCTGATGGGCCGCGGACTCATCCTCAAGTGCTAGCTTTCGTGAAGAGGCCAGCTTTGACCTCAAGCTGCGTACAGCTCGTGGTCTTATGCGGTATTAGCCCTCCTTTCGGAAGGTTATCCCCCTCTCGAGGGAAGATTATCCACGTGTTACTCACCCGTGCGCCACTCTACCGGGGATTGCTCCCTTTCGCGTGCGACTTGCATGTGTTAGGCGCGCCGCCAACGTTCGTTCTGAGCCAGGATCAAACTCTCCAGTTTGGAGTTTTGAGTCCGATGAATGCCGTCCACGGCTAATGGAACAAGCATTCTAGGCTCGATGGAGTTGCGAGGCTCTCTCTCGAGAACCCCATTGCTCGGGCCTGCTCTCGCAGGACTCCGAGTCCAACTCGGGGGTCGTATTCACGTACGAATCAGTTTTCAAAGACCAAGCGGCTTGCTCACTGAAAGGCGAGCGATGCCTGGGTCCGGCGAGTCTTGCGACGCGCTTCCTACCGACCGGCTTCCCGTGAGGGCTTCCGTTTGGAGGGGCGCGCTTTTTAGATGCCGCCGGGAGACTTGTCAACCACTTTTTTCCTCGGCTGCTTCTCGACGGTGTCGAGGAGCTTTCGACCGCTCTTTCGGGCGGGCCGCTTTTCAGCGGCGGGGGGAAGCATCTTAGTCACACTCGCGATTCCGTCAACACTTTTTGTTGCGGGGTCGCGGGCGCCGACCTCTTGGTGTCGGGGAGCTTCCGCGTTGCGAGCTCACCTCTGGAGAGAGGCGAATGCTCGCACAGTGGTCTGCCAAGAGTGAAAAGATCTGGGTCCCTCAGCGGCTCCCTGTGGGAAACCTGCTGAAAGCGAGTCGTCTTGGGGTCCGCGCGACGTGCGGCGCCCCGGAAAAATCGGGGCTTGCGCGCTCTCGCCGAGCGAGAGGAGCGCTGTGTATCAACTGTGTGAGCCTCCGCCAATCTTCCCGACCGAGTCGGGGCGGCACCATCACGTGCCGGGGAGGTGTGCGGCGCCAGCGGCGCCGGGTGCGAGATACTTAGTAACTCGCCCTCTTTTCTGCAAGCTCATCGTTGGTCGCCGGGGCCGGAGTGCCTTCTGCTTGGGAAGGGTCGTGCCGTTGGATGGCGGGCGAAGTCGACGGCCTCGGCGCGTCGTTGCTTGGAGACGGTGGAACCCCACCGCCGAAAGGGAGGCGCACTCTACTCGCGGCCGGCGCCCTGTCAAGGATCCTTCGGGGGGCGGGAGCGAGAAGTCTTGGCTCATCCGTGTGCTGGCGCAGCGGGGGAAACCTCGACCCGAGAGAATGAATCGGTCTCGCGGGTGGTCCGTCTCATCGGGTACATCCAAGAGAGCGGCCTCGGCGGAAGGGAAACCATGAACAAGAATCTGCGGAGTGTGTTCGTTGCGATGGCGGTCGGCTTGGGCGTGGCGGCGGCGGGGATGCCGGCCCACGCAGGCGCGGACTCGCCCATGAAGAAGTGGATGAAGACCGAGGTGCAGCCGGCCAAGGCCTCCGCCAACTGGGCGAAGCTGCAGACCCTCCTCGGCGCGCTCGGCTCGAAGAACCCCGACGCCGCCGCCTTCCCGAAGTGGAAGCAGTTCGCCGACGACGGCATCGCGGCCGCCAAAAAGGAGGACAAGGAGGCGCTCAACAAGAGCTGCACCGCTTGTCACAACGCCTACAAGAAGCAGTACAAAGAGAAGTTCCCGGACGGCGCCGCGCCGTGAGAGCTTCGGGCTGACGTACGACAGGGCTGCGCCGCCGCGCGGCCCTCGTTGTTTTTGGGCTGGGCTCTAGGCGAGGAGCTTCTTGAGGATGTCGTTCACGAGGCTCGGGTTCGCCGAGCCCTTCGTCTGCTTCATCACCTGGCCGACGAAGAAGCCGATCATCTTCGCGTTGCCCGCTCGATACGCCGCCGCCTGCTTGGGATTGCCCTCGATCTCGGCGCGGCAGACGGCCTCGAGCGAGGCCGTGTCGCTCACCTGCGCCATCCCGTGCTCGGCCACGTGGGCGGCGGGGGACGCGTCGGTGTTCTTGATGGCGGCGTAGACCTCCTTGGCCTGCTTGCCGCTGATGGTTTGGGCCTCGACCAGCTCGAGGAGCTCGACGATCTGCGCGGGCTTGGCGGGAAACGACGCTTCGAGCCCGTGGACCCGCGCCTCGGCGAGCACCTCGGTCATGACGAAGTTGGCCGCGCGCTTCGCCCAAGCGGCGTCGCCCGGCTTGGCCTGGAGCACCGCCTCGAAGAAGTCGCCGATCTTCGGGTGCCCGGTGAGCACCTCGGTGTCGTAGGGCGGCAGCTTCAGATCGTGCATGAAGCGTTGGCGCCGCGCCTCGGGGAGCTCGGGGAGCCCGCTCCGCAGCGACTCGACCCACGCCTCCTCGAGGATGAGCGGCGGGAGGTCGGGCTCGGGGAAGTAGCGGTAGTCGTCGCTCCCCTCCTTCTCGCGGAGAAAGACGGTGCGACCGCTCTCGTCGTCCCACTGGCGGGTGTGTTGCCTGAACGTCTCGCCCGCCTCGGCGACGGCGATCAACCGGGCCGTCTCGTGCTCGATCGCGCGATGGACGTGGCGGAACGAGTTGACGTTCTTGATCTCGACCCGCGTCCCGAAGGCGGCGGCGCCCCGCTTGCGGACGCTGATGTTCACGTCGCAGCGAAAGGAGCCCTCTTCGAGGTTGCCGTCGTTGACCTCGAGGGCCACGAGGACGTCGCGGAGGCGTTTGAGGTAGGCGACGGCCTCGGTGGGGCCGCGGAGGTCGGGCTCGCCGACGATCTCCATGAGGGGGACGCCCGCGCGGTTGAGGTCGATGACGCTCTTGCCGGGGACCTCTGCCACGCCGTGGAGGTTCTTGCCGGCGTCCTCCTCGAGGTGGACCCGGGTGATCCCGACCCACTTGTTGCCGCCCCCCTCGAGCGGGATGTCGAGCGCGCCGCGCTCGCTGAACGGCTGGTCGAACTGGCTGATCTGATAGCCCTTGGGGAGATCTGGGTAGAAGTAGTTCTTCCGGGCGAACACCGAGCGGTGGCGGATCGCGCAGCCGAGGGCCAGCGCCGTGCGGACCGCCATCGAGACCGCCTCGCGATTGAGGACCGGGAGCGCGCCGGGCAGTCCCAGGCATACCGGACAGACGTTCGTGTTGGGCTCGGCCCCGAAAGAGGTCGGACAGCCGCAGAACTGCTTGGTGTTCGTAAGCAGCTGGGCGTGGACCTCGAGGCCGATCACCGCCTCGTAGGTGTCTCGGACCGTGCTCATGGCTCCCGAGTATCACATGTGGCCCGTTGCGTCGGCGCCGGGGTCCGCTACCCTGCTTCGGTCATGGGGCAGGCGGTCCACGCCGATTTGACCGCGCCCGCGTTGGCAGGACACGACGAGTGGGTCTGTGTCGACTGCGATGCGCGCCAGGTTGACTTCGTCACCACGTGCAGCGCGTGCGGCGGCGTCGTGGTCGCGCGGAGCGAGCTCGTCGAGTCGGACTACGACCCGTTGATCGGTCGCAAGCTCGGCGGACGCTTCACCGTGATCGCTCGCCTCGGCGCGGGCTCGATGGGCGCGGTCTATCGGGCACGCCAGGACGGCATGGCGCGCGAGGTCGCGCTCAAGGTCCTCAAGCCCGAGCGCGCATTCGACGCCGGCAGCAAGGCTCGCTTCGAGCGCGAGGCACGCGCCACGAGCGCGCTGACGTCGCCGCACACCGTCACGGTCTACGACTTCGGCGAAGACGAATCCACGTCGCAGGGCCCGCTGCTCTATTTGGCGATGGAGCGGCTCGACGGCGAGTCGCTCGGCTCGCGCATCAAGCACCACGGCCGAATCCCGCCCGCGACGGCGGTGAAGATCGCGCAGCAAGCGCTTCGATCGCTCGCGGAGGCCCACGACAAGGGCGTCGTCCATCGCGACCTCAAGCCCGACAACATCTTCCTCCACAACGTGCCGACGCCCCACGGCACCGAGGAGGTCGTGAAGGTGCTCGATTTCGGCATCGCCAAGATCGTGCAGCCGGACCTCAAGGTCGACTCGCTCGAGACGCAGGCCGGCACGGTGTTCGGGACGCCGCGCTACATGAGCCCGGAGCAGGCGCAGTCCAAGCCGCTCGACGGGCGCAGCGACCTCTACACCATCGGCCTCATCCTCTTTCAGATGGTGACCGGGCGGCACTGCTTCCCCGACGAGGACGCGGTCGTCGTGATGGCGCGCCATATCCAGTCGCTGCCCCCGCGTCCGCGGGAGATCGCGCCGGACGCGGGCATCTCGCGCAAGCTCGAGGCCGTCATCCTCCGCGCCCTCGCCAAGGATCCGAAGCGGCGGCCGCAGACCGCGCTCGAGTTCCACGAGGAGCTCGTCGCCGCGCTGGCCGACACGAGCGAGCCGGTCGCCGAGAGCGCGGTGATGCCGGTGTCCACGCCGAGCCATTCGCTCGGACCAGTCACCGACCCGTCGATGCAGATCGTGGCCACGCCGGTCGACGACACCCAGCGGCGCAAGAAGGTGCGCTTCGCGATGATCGGCGTGATCTTCGCGGTGTCGCTGATCGGCGCCGTGGGGATCGGCATCGGCTTGGCCTCCCGTGGGTCGAAGCAGCCCACGGTCGTCGAGGAGCCGAAGGCTGCGGCGGCGCCCGAGCCGGTGAAGACGGCGGCGCCCGCCGCCAAACCCGAGCCGACACCGGTCGAAATCCCCGAGCAGTCGACGACCGCGCCCAAGCCGTCGAGCACGTCGGCCAAGGCCAAGCCCTCGGCGAAGAGCACGGCCAAGACCGACGTCGCGCCCCCGCCCCCGCCGCCCGAGACCGCGAAGGTCGAGCCGCCCCCGCCCCCGCCCACCGCCACGGCGCCGGCCGCGACGACCGCGAAGAAGAAACCCGGCGGCTACGGCAAGTTCGACTGATATCGTGACGCGTCGTGGCGTCACTGCTCACCGCGGTTCGCGATCTCGGCCGGCTCCGTGAAATCACCGGAGTCCTCGCGCGACATGGCTTCGGCGAAGCGCTCGGCCGAATGGGGCTGTCGTCGCTCGCGCCCTCGGTCAAAGAGGGCGACATCGAGAAGAAGACGGTCGCCTGGCCGGTGCGCGTGCGCCTGGTCATCCAGGAGCTCGGGCCGTCCTTCATCAAGCTCGGTCAGATCGCGTCCACGCGCGCCGACGTGTTGCCGGCGGAGCTGATCGTCGAGCTCAAGCGACTGCAGGACGACGTCCCCGCGGTGGGCTTCGAAGCGATCAAGGTCGCGATCGAGGAGTCGCTCGGTCGCACGCTCGACGAGGTCTACGTCAGCTTCGAGGAGAAGCCGCTCGCCACCGCGTCGATCGGCCAGGTGCACCGCGCCCGTCTGCGCAAGGAGCTCGACGAGCCGGGCGTGGACGACGAGGGCCGGCCGCTCCCGCAAGAGGAGCGCGAGGTCGTGGTCAAGGTGCAGCGGCCCGGCGTCAAGGACGTCGTCGAGCGCGATCTCGAGCTGCTGCACATCCTCGCGCAGATCGCCGATCGCTCGCTCGAGGAGGCGAAGATCTACGACCCGGTCGGGCTCGTCTCGCAGTTCGAACGCTCGATCACCGCCGAGATGGACTTCGGGATCGAGGCGCAGAACGGCGAGCGGTTCCGCCGCAACTTCGCCGGCAACCCGAAGATCGCGTTCCCCAAGTCGTACAAGGCCGCGTCCTCGCGGCGCGTGCTCACGCTCGAGTTCTTCGACGGGCGCAAGGTCTACGCGGCGATCGAGCAGGGCTTCGACCGCAAGAAGATGGCGAAGAACGCCCTCGGGATCGTCATCAAGATGATCTTCGAGGACGGCTTCTTTCACGCCGACCCCCACCCCGGCAACATCATCATCCTCGGCACGCCCGAAGAGCCCGTGATCGGGATGATCGACCTCGGCATGGTCGGTCGCCTCTCGCCCGAGATGCGCGACAAGACCATCAAGCTGATGGTGGCCGCTGCGCGCAACGATCCGCGCGCGGTCGCCGACGCGCTCTACACCATCGGTCGACCGACGAAGAAGGTCGACATGCACGACTACCGCGCCGAGGTCACCGTGCTCGCCGAGAAGTACCTCGGGCGGCCGCTCAAGGAGATCGAGCTGGCGCGTCTGATCAAGGACCTCGTCGATGGTGCCGTGAAGTACGGCCTCGAGATGCCGACCGACTTCATGATGGTCGGCAAGGCGCTCATGACGATCGAGTCGATCGGCAAGGACCTCGATCCCGATCTCGACGTGTTCAGCGAGGCGCAGCCGTATTTCGTCGATCTGTTGAAGAAGCGTTATTCGCCCGAGGAGATCGGCAACGAGCTCCTGCGCGGCGCCGAGCGCTTCGCCGGCATGGCGCACGACGTCCCGTTCCACCTACGCGAGGTGCTCGACGACCTCCGCATGGGGCGCCTGCAAATCCAGACCGCAGAGACACGGATCGAGCCCGCCTACGATCGACTCGGCCGGCGGCTCTTCAACGGCATCGTCGTCGCGTCGCTGAACGTGTCGGGGGCGATCGTGCTGATCAGCAACTGGCGCTACCGCGTGTGGCTGTCGGTCGCGATGTTCGCGCTCGCGTACATGCTGTGGGCGGGCCACGTGGGCAAGGACTGGTTCAAGGCGTGGTGGGGCGGCGGCCGGAAGAGAACCTGAACACTTCTGAAGACGACTCCTCGCCGTCGAGGGCGCGACCGAGGCGTTCGCTCCTGACCCTCACCCCGGCCCTCTCCCGCAAGCGGGAGAGGCTGCACCGTCAGTAGACCTCTCCCGCCTGCGGGAGAGGGTTGAGTGAGGGCTCTCGCGAGCCAACATCAAGGACTCGAGAAGCCAACAGCCGGCGAGACCTTCCAGAACATCACTGACACGCGGACGTCTTGAAGTCGCACTTCTGGCCCTTGGGGCAGTCGTAGTCGCCGCTGCAGGTGCCGCAGGTGGCGGGCTTCACGCAGGCGCCGCCGGGATTGCAGACGAAGCCCTGCGCGCACGTCGCGCTCGACTTGCACGCCGTCGCGCACAGCTGTGACTTGCAGAGGAAGGGCGCGCAGTCGACGTCGTGGTCGCAGTGCGCGGGCGGCACCGGGTGACACGGGTCGTACGCCGGCGCCCTGGCGCCCTGGCTATCGCACGCCAAAAACACAGCCCCCGCCGCGCATGCGACGAGGGCCGTAACCAAGCGAAAGCTCAGCATCACGCGCTTTGGCGCCCTTGCGAGCGCCGCGGGGCGAGGCTCAGGAGCGGGCGTAGCCCTGGAGGAAGAACGCGATGACGAACGCGAGGAGCACGAGCGACTCGATCAGCGCGAGGCCGAGAATCATCGGCGTCTGGATACGAGCGGCGGCGCCGGGGTTGCGGGCGATGCCGTCGAGCGCGGCGGCGGTCGCCTTGCCCTGACCGGTGGTGCCACCGAGCGCCGCAGCGCCGATCGCGATACCGGCGGCCAGCGCGGCCATGCCCTTCACGTCGTGCACGTTGGAGGCGGCCTTGGCGCCCTCATCCGCCGCGGTCTGCGCGAGCGCGAGCGAGGTGGTGGCGAGGGTGGCGAGGGCGGCGCTCGTGGCCGCGACCGTCTTCTTCAGCGACATCTCAGTCTCCTTTTTCAAAATCTCGTGTGAGGGCGGCGCCCGTTTATCAGTGATCGTGCTCGGTCGCCAGCGAAACGTAGATGGACGACAGCAAGCAGAAAACAAGGGTCTGTACGACAGCGACGAGGGTGCCGAGCATCATGAGCGGCAGCGGCACGATCAGCGGAACCATGGCGACAACGAGGCCGAGGACCAGGTGGTCGACCGCCATGTTGAGGAAGAGACGAACGGCGAGGGTGATCGGGCGGATGATGTTCGAGATGATCTCGATCGGGCCGATCAGCCAGGCGAGCCACCATACCGGGCCGGTGAAGTGCTTGAGGTAGCCGACGCCGTTCTCTTTGAAGCCGTAGTAGTTGTAGGCCACGAACACGATCAGCGCGCAGCCGAAGGTGATGTTGAGGCTCGAGGTGGGCGCGGAGAAGCCGGGCAGCAAGCTGATGATGTTCGAGAAGAAGATGAAGACGCCGCACGTGCCGATGAGCGGCAGGTAGCGCTTGGCGCGCTTCGCGCCCATCATCTCCTTCATGAGGTTGTAGAGGCTCTCGACGAGGATCTCGAGGAGGGTGCGCACCGAGAGCTTGCGCTCCGGGACGACCGCTTCGTCGAGCCGCGCGATCTGCGAGCGGGTGATGGAGGCCATCACGATGACGGCGAGGCACACGAGCGCCGACCAGAACAACGGCTCGAGGCCGTAGCGGTTGACGTGCTCGTGGGACAGCACGGTCTTGAAGCCGTGGAGGTTGTGATCAACCGCCGGCGGCAACAGGTGAATGACGTAGCTGAGAAACGATGTGTGCTCGGGCATGGCGCTCAGCGAGAAGGCGGCTCTTTGGGGGCTGCCGGTGAAGCGAGAACGCCCCCTACCACGATTCCGGGGGCGAGTGTGGAAAGGCCAATCAGCAATCCGAAGACATTGATCTTGCCGGACTGGAACAAGAGGAAGACCCCGCCCAAAAGCGCGGCGATCTTGAAGAAGTAGGCCGCCCCCCAGAACGCCGCCGTGCCGGCGCCGCCGGTGATGGCGCGGCCGATGCGGGCGAGGACGAGGAAGTTGGCGACGGCGATGGCGCCGCCCACGGCGACCGCGAAGGCGAAGCGAGCGTTGACGGAGAACAGCGCGCCGAGCGCGAACAGGGCGGCGCAGCCGGCGATCGACAGCGCGACCACGCGGAGGGTGCGTTCGCCCTCACCGTCCGCTGCTGTTTCGCTCACGATCCTCGCGCTCCTCACGTTCGAGCTCCTCCAGGCGGAGGCGGGCGCGTTTGCCCGCCTCGAAGATGGCCCTGAAACCGGCGACGATTCCGAAAGTGGCGCCGATGAACGTGGCCAGACCGCGGTCGTGGAAGTACCGGTGATCGAGCCAGTGGCCGACGTACCAACCGAAGGCGATCGAGAGCACGAACTCGATGCCGACGGCGCCGACATCGCCGAGGTCGCGCCACTTGTCCGTTCTCTTCACGGCGAGTCTCGCGGTGGGTCGATGATGTCGTGCTTGCCCAACCGCGAGATGACGGTTGCGAAAGCGGGCAGCTCCTAACAAGGATCTGCAAGCCGGTCAAAGGTGGGTTCCTGCGGCGCCGATGGCGTCCGCATCGAGTGAATAGGGCGGGAAATGCGGCGAGAACAGGGGCTCGATAGGCGCGCGTGGCTGGCCTCGGTCGGGGTCGCGCTCGCCTGCCGCCGGCAAACGGCTGAGCCTCCGGTGGGCGTGACCGACCCGAGCACCGCGCCGCGGGTCGACGTCCCCGGGCCCGTCGACGCGGCGCCCGAGGTGGCGATCGCGGACGCGCCCTATCCGAAGACTCCGCCCAAGGAGCTGGTGGGCGAGCTCGCGCTCCACGATTGGGCGCTCCCCGGCGACGCCAAGCTCGGGCGACGGGCGGTGGTGCTGGTCCCGACCCACCTGAAGAAGGGCGAACGCGTCCCGCTGCTCATCGCGCTGCATGGTCTCGCCGAGACGGTCGACGAAGAGATGGGCGCCTATGCGTGGGTGAAGCGGTACGGCATCGGCGACGGGTACGCGCACGCACGCGCGCCGGAGACGATCTCGCTGGCCGGACTGAACAAGATGGTGACCGAGCTGCGCGTCGCCGAGCTGCGCGCCGAGCTCGGGAAGCAGCCGTTCGCGGGGATGGTCATCGCCTGCCCCTACACCCCGAACATCTGGAAGGCGGCGCCGACGCCCGACCTGGTGCTCGACGCGTACACGCCGTGGTTGTTCGACGTGCTCCTGCCCCGCCTGCGCGCCGAGACGCCGGTCAACGACAAGGTCGCCGTCGACGGCGTCTCGCTCGGCGGGTACGCGTCGCTCGGCGTGGGCGTCCGCAAGCTCGACTCGATTCACTCGCTCGGGTGCGTGCAAGCTGCCGTCTCCACCGCCGACGCGGACAAGTGGGCGGAGCGGATCGCGAAGGCGTTCGCGAGCCATGGGCAGAAGCCGCTCCACCTGCTGACGAGCACCACCGACGCGTTCCGCCAGCCGGTCGAGGCGCTGTCGGCGTCGCTGAAGAAGCGCTCGGTCCCGCACACGTTCCGGCTCGCGATCGGGCCCCACGACCAGCCGTTTCTCCGCGGACCGGGCTCGCTGGAGATGCTCCTGTTTCACGATCGGGCGCTTCGCTAGCTGCCGGGGCCGGGGCAGGTGCTGTCGTCCTTCTCGACGACTGCGCGGTAGACCACGCACGACGCCCACTCCACGGTCTCGGTCTGGTTCGCGTACGACTCGGCGCGGCTCATCGAGATCGCGAACGCGTAGGGCCCGCGCGGGCTCTGCACGATCCCGATCTCGGCCGTCCAGTTCCACTGGGGAGGTCTGCCGCAGCAGCCCGCGGGGATCTCGGCGCGCTTGTGGTGCACGAGGACGTCCTTCGGGAGGTGCCGCCGCATCGTGAACCCGAGGGGCGGCTCGAGCTGCGACCACTCGAGGAGCTTCTGCCGGCGCTCGCCGTCGAGCGGCGCGGCGCCGCGCCAGATCGCCTCGAGCAGGGTGAGCGCGCCGTGAACGGTGAAGAACGCGTCCATCCCCTCGACCCGGTGACAGGTCTCGGTGGTCCGCGGGAACGCGCCGCCGCGATAGGCGCAGACCGACATTGCCGTCGCCGGGATGGAGAGCGTCTTGGCGGTGAAGGTGTTGATCGCGTCGAGACCTCCGCCGAGGTCGATGAGCGAAGCGCCGCCCTCGTTGTCGCTGAAGGCGAACGCCGCCGTCGCGAGCGGCTCGACGTCCGCGATGGGCGCGCGGGCGAGCGCGGCCGCCGTCCACGCGAACTTGCCGATGCTGGCCATCACCCGGGGCTCGTCCCCACGGAGCGCCCAGCGACGCGAGGTCGGCAACCAGGTGACGCCGATCGAGAGATCGCTATTCCACGAGAGCTTCGGCACGCGGGCGGCGATCTTCTCGAGCGTCGGACCGAGATCGGGCTCGAAGACGGCAACGGCAACTGGAGCAGCAGGCGCGCGCGGCGCGGACGCGGTGACCGGCGCCGGCGCGCTCGGCGGAATGGGGCGCGGCTCCACGCGCGGGGCCTCGCGGCAGGCGCCGAGCAGAACCACAGCGATCGCGCACCCTCCCCGCACGGCCGCGGAGGATAACGCGGAAAATATGGCGGAGGCAGCGGGCCTTATGGCCCCTCAGCAGATCGAGTAGCTTCGCGGCTCCTTCTACGAGGAGCCCCGAGATGAGCACGCAGAAATTCAAGAACCTCGTCGAGCTTCAGGAGATTTCGGTCGAGCAGTTCGCCGGTCGCGAGCTGTTCGGCACGAAGGTCGGCAACGTCTGGCGCTGGATCACCTACGGCGAGTTCGGCCGCCTGGTCGACGCGTTCCGGGCGGGTCTCGCCGCGCGCGGCATCGGCAAGGGCGACAAGGTCGCGTGCATCTCCAACAACCGCGTGGAGTGGGCGGTCGGCGCCTACGCGACCTACTCGCTCGGGGCGGTGTGGGTCCCGATGTACGAGGCGCAGCTCGACAAGGAGTGGCAGTTCATCCTCAACGACTGCGAGGCCAAGGCGCTCCTCGTGTCGACGCACTCGATCTACCAGAAGACGAAGGACTGGGTCGGCAAGCTGCCGGCGCTCAAGCACGTCATCGCGTTCGAGGGCCCGAAAGACGACCCCAACACCTACGAGGCTGTCGTCGCGCAGGGCCGGCTCAAGCCGGTGCCCTCGATCCAGCCGGACGGCGAGCACATCTGCGGTTTCATCTACACCAGCGGCACCACCGGTGAGCCGAAGGGCGTGATGCTCACCCACAACAACATCGCGTCGAACGTGAGCGCGATGCACGACACGATGGACATCGAGGCCGACGACCGGTCGCTCTCGTTCCTCCCGTGGGCGCACTCGTTCGGTCAGACGGTGGAGCTCCACGGCCTGCTCTCGATGGGCGCGGCGATGGCGCTCGCGGAGTCGGTCGACAAGATCATCGACAACCTCGCCGAGACGCGGCCCACGATCATCATGAGCGTCCCCCGCATCTTCAACCGCATCTACGACCGGGTGCAGAAGCAGATCCGCGAGAAGCCGAAGCCGATCCAGAAGCTCGTCGAGGCCGGCCTCGCCGCCGCCAAGAAGCGCAACGCCGGCGGGCGCCTCTCGCTGATGGAGGTCGCCGCGTTCGAGGCCGCCGACCGCCTGGTGTTCGAGAAGGTGCGCGGTCGCTTCGGCGGCCGCCTCAAGTACGCGTTCTCGGGCGGCGCAGCGATCTCCAAGGAGGTCGCCGAGTTCATCGACGGCATCGGCGTCACCGTCTACGAGGGCTACGGCCTCACCGAGACGTCGCCGATCGCCACGGCCAACGCGCCCGGCCGCCGCCGCATCGGCTCGGTCGGCAAGCCGATCCCGGGCTGCCGCGTGGTGCTCGACAAGACGATCACCGGCGACCCGGAGAACGGCGAGATCATCGTCTACGGGCCCAACGTGATGAAGGGCTACCACAACCGCGACAGCGAGAACGCCGCGGTGTTCACCAAGGACGGCGGCTTCCGCACCGGCGACATGGGCCGCATCGACCAGCACGGGTACGTCTACATCACGGGCCGCATCAAGGAGCAGTACAAGCTCGAGAACGGCAAGTACGTGGTGCCCTCGCCGCTCGAGGAGAAGCTCAAGCTCTCGCAGTACATCGCCAACGCGATGGTCCACGGCGCCAACAAGCCGTACAACGTCGCGCTGATCGTCCCCGACCTCAACGAGGTGCGCGAGTGGGCGAAGAAGTCCGAGAACGGCATCAGCGACACGAGCGACGACGGGCTGCTCAACGACCCGAAGGTGCGCAACCTGATCCGCCAAGAGGTCGAGCAGTATTCGCAGGACTTCAAGCAGTTCGAGAAGGTCCTCAAGTTCGACCTGGTGAAGGAGGACTTCACCGTGAACAACAACATGCTCACGCCGTCGATGAAGCTGAAGCGCCGCGAGGTGCTCAAGGTCTTCGGCGACAAGATCGAGCGGCTGTACGGCGGCGGCTCCAAGGCCGAGGTCCGCGCCTCCGCCTGATGGGCGCCGCGTCAGCGAGCGCCTGTTCACGTCGGTAGGCGCTCGCTTACGCGCGCGCCTATTCGAGTGTGCTCCGACGAAAGACGGCCAGCGGGAAGTGCTCTAGATGCCGGGCGTCGGGGGGTGGAGGATCTGCACGACGTCCTTCAGCGACGGGCTGACGTGAACCTTGTTGTCCTTGTCGACGACGACGGCGCCCGCGCCGGGGTGTTTGTCGAGGAGCTTCATGCCCTCGTCGGGGCCGAGGATGAAGATCGCGTCGTCGAGCTCGTCGGCGGTGAGCGCGTCGGGGGCGAGGATGGTCACGCTGCGACACGCCGTCGCCGGCCGGCCGGTGCGCGGGTCGAGGATGTGGTGGTAGCGGACGCCGTCCTTCACGAAGCCGCGCTCGTAGTCGCCGGCGGTGGAGAACGCGGCGTCGCGGATGGGGGCGATGGCGAAGAACTCGCCCTCTGCGCCGCGCGGATCGCGGATGCCGACGCGCCAGGGATCCTGGCCCTTGCGGCCGCGGACGAGGAGATCGCCGCCGGCTTGCACGACGACGTCGGTGAAGCCCTGCTTGGCGAGCACCGCGGCCGCGCGGTCGACTGCGTAGCCCTTGGCGATGCCGCCGAGGTTGATGGCCATGCCCTTGAGCGGCAGGCGCGCCGTCTTCGCCTTGCGATCGAGCTCGAGCTTCTTGCCGTCGACCAGCGCGAGGCGTGACTTGATCGCGTCGTCGCTCGGGATCTCGTTGACCCCGTCGTGGTCGAACCGCCACAGCCCCTTGAACGCGTAGAAGGTGATGTCGAAGACGCCCTTGCTCTCGTCGTGAATGCGGCGGGAGGCCTCGAGCACGTCGAGCAGCTCGTCGGAGACGGTGACCGCCGCGCCGCCCGCGGCGGCGTTGACCCGCGAGACCTCGGAGGTCTCGCTCCAGGTGGTCATCATGGTCTCGAGCCGCTTGATCTCGGCGAGCGCGTCGTCCATGGCGGCGCGCGCGGGGATCTCGCGCTCCGTCCAGATCTTGAAGTCGACCGAGGTGCCCATCGCCGAGTAGCTGCCGGCGACGACCTTGGGGACGAGCGCGGGAGGGACCTCGACGGGCTTGGGGTCTTCGCGCTTTTCGCGGGTGCAGGACAGCGCGAGGAACAGGAGCGGGAGCCACGAGCGTGAGCGAGTGGGTTGTCTTGCGAGACAACCCGCTCCCTTACGGTCGCGGCTCCGGGTCATACCATCGCCTTTTTGACCTCGGCGGCGATGCGGTCGGCGGCTTCGGCGAGGGGGATGAGGTCGAAGGCCTTCGGGTCGGCGCTGTCGCGGCGCTTGAGCTCGCAGGAGGCGGTGGCGAGCGTCTTGGCGCCGATCGTGGCGCGGAGCGGGATGCCGATGAGATCGGCGTCCTTGAATTTCACGCCGGGGCGCTCGTCGCGGTCGTCCCACAGGACCTCGACGCCGCGCTCCTCGAGCTCGCGCGCGAGCTTCTCGCCGGCCTCCATCATGGCGGCGTCGTTGCCGAGCGTCGCGACGACGACCTGGTAGGGCGCGATCGGCATCGGCCAGCGGATGCCGTCCTTGTCGTGGTGCTGCTCGATCGCGCTCGCGATCAGGCGCGACACGCCGATGCCGTAGCAGCCCATGACGATCGGCTTCTTGTCGCCCTTCTCGTCGAGGTAGGTGGCGTTCATCTTCGACGAGTAGTGCGTGCCGAGGATGAAGATGTGGCCGCCCTCGATGCCCTTGTAGGCCTTGAAGCGGCCCTTGTCGCACTGCGGGCAGCGGTCGCCCGCGCCGGCGGAGCGGATGCCCTTCACCTCGGCCTTGTAGTCCCCGCGCGCGAAGCTGACGCCCTTGATGTGGTGGTCGGTCTCGTTGGCGCCGGTGATCGCGCTCGCGATCGCCGCGCCGCTCGGATCGACGACGATGCGGCCGTTGAACTTGACCGGGCCGGCGTAGCCGACCTTCGCGCCGGTGGCCTTGACCACGTCGCCCTCGGAGGCGAGGTGGATCTCGCGCGCGCCGACTGCGTTGGCGAGCTTGATCTCGTTGACCTCGTGGTCGCCGCGCAGGCACGCCATCACCAGCTCGTTTTGGTCCGTCACGTAGAGGAGGCTCTTGAGGAAGTCCTTCACGTCGGCCTTGAGGAACGCGGCGACGTCGACGATGCCGCCCTTGCCCGGCGTGTGGACCTTCTCGATCTCACCGGCCGCGGTGCCCGAGGCGGCGGGCTCGGCGGCGACCTCGGCCGCCTCGACGTTGGCCGCGTAGTCGCAGTTGTCGCACGCGACGATCGCGTCCTCGCCGCTGTCGGCGAGGATCTGGAACTCGGCGCTCGTCTTGCCGCCGATCGCGCCGCTGTCGGCCTGCACGATGCGGAAGGTGAGGCCGAGGCGGGTGAAGATCTTGCGATACGCCTCGCGCATCGTCTCGTAGCTCTTCACGGCGCCGGCCTCGTCGATGTCGAACGAGTAGGCGTCCTTCATGACGAACTCGCGGCAACGCATGAGGCCGCCGCGGGGCCGCGGCTCGTCGCGGAACTTCATTTGGATTTGATAGAGATTGAGCGGCAGCTGGCGGTAGGACTTCACCTCGCGCCGCACCATGTCGGTGATGATCTCCTCGTGCGTCGGGCCGAGGTGATAGTCGCCGCCCTTGCGGTCCTTGATGCGGAGGAGCACCGGCCCGTAGACATCCCAGCGCCCCGTCTCCTGGAAGTACTCGGCCGGGAGCATCGCCGGCATCAGCACCTCGGACGCACCCGCGCGGTCCATCTCGGTGCGAACGATGTTCTCGATTTTGCGGAGCACGCGCAGACCGAGCGGGAGGAAGTCGTAGATACCGGCGCCGATCTGGCGGATGTACCCGCCGCGCAGCAGCAGCTGGTGCGACGCGTTCGTCGCCTCGGCCGGGGTTTCCTTCACCGTCGGGATGAGGGCACGGGTAAATCGCTGGATGGTCACGGTGGCCGCGACTTAGCAGAGCGTGGGCTCGGCGTCGCGCGGACACGTGACTGCGCGTTCACAGGCGCTCGCCGGCGCGCGTGAATTCTCGCGTGGCAGAGTCATTGCTGAGGGAGCCCTCATGCGCTTGCTTCCCCTCCTCGCGGCTTCGGTTCTGGTGACCTCTACCGCGCAAGCCGAGAGGCCGGTGCCCTACGACGACTCGCGGCCGGTACCGTCGGGGTTTCACGTCGAGGAGCGGCCGCGCGCGGCGATGGCGATCACGGGTGGCGCCATCGCCGCGACCGGGGTGAGCCTCTTGGTGTACGGGATCATCGAGCGCGACGCCGAGAAGCGCCGCTACGAGGCGGAGCAGGCCTCGAACCTCAACCCTCCGGACTACGTCAGCGGGGGGACGATCTTGATGTACGCGGGCGGAATGATGGCGGCGGTCGGGCTGCCGCTCCTGCTCGTCGGCGTCACCTCGAAGAGGAGCGTGCTCGTGCGCGACGACGTCTCGGTGGCGCCGGTCGTCTCGCCGTCGTTCGGAGGGTTCGCGCTCTCGGCGACGTTCTAGTCGAGCGGCTCGACGCGGACGTCGACGTCGAGGGTCTCGCGGCCGCCGCCGACGAAGATGGTGCCGCTCGTGGGGGTGGCGTCGACGTAGTTGCGACCGACCGCGACGCGGATGTGATCGGTCTGGGTGATGATGCCGTTGGTCGGGTCGAAGCCGCGCCAGCCGACCTCGGGCAGGTAGACCTGCACCCACGCGTGCGACGCCTCGGACTGCACCTGGTTGTGGTGCTTCGGGCCGGTGTAGACGTAGCCGCAGGTGTAGCGCGCGGGCACGCCGAGCAGACGCGCGAGGCAGATGAACAGGTTGGTGAAGTCCTGACAGACGCCGCGGCGCTCGGTGTACACGTCGAACGGCGACGTGGTGATGTTGGTGGCGCCCTGCACGTACTTGTATTCGCGGTAGATGGTGCCGTTGAGATCGAGCAGCGTGTCGAGCAGGTCGTAGTCGTTGCGCTCGACGAAGCTCATCGCGTACTCGACGAGCTCGCGCAGCTCGGTCTCGGGCAGCTCGGGCGGGAGCAGGTAGGGTTGGAGCGCTTGGCGCTGCCAGGGCATCCACACGAGCGGAATGGTGGAGCGCGTGCGGAGCGTGCCGAAGTGCATCGGGTCGGTGTCGAGCACCTCGACGGTGGAGTTGGCCTCGATGATGAGCTCGCGGAACGGCTGGTCGATGAGCACCCGGCGCACGTGGTTGCCGAACACGTCCTCGAACTCGCGCGACTGACCGGTGACCGACAGCGTGACCTCGGACGCGATCAAACGTTGAAGGCGGTCGTGGTAGGGCGTGATGCGGAGCAGGTGGGTGCTGCGCTCGACCTCTTTGTCGTAGCGGTAGGCGGTGCGGTGACGAATGGTGAACTTCTTGATCGGCGCGGGCTTGGGCAGCCGCAGCTCCACCGGGACGATCTGCGGCGGGTGCGAGAGCGTGACGCCGGGGCCCGGCGCGGGGCCGACGTGCGCGCGGATCGAGCCCTGTCGGATCAGCGCGAGGTGTCCGGGCTGTAGCTGACGCCACTTCGCTTCGTTGCCCGCGAGCGGGTTGGACGCGATGACGACGCCCTTGCGGCTCTTGACCCCGCGACCGGTGAGATCGACGCCGAGGTCGTCGTCGGAGATGATCAGCTCCTCGTACGGGGGCAAGATCTCGCAGAGGAAGATCCCACGCTCCGGGGCGCCGCCGCGATCGGCGTAGACGAGCAGGTCGCGGCCGTCGGCGAGCACGATGGTGAGGGTGCCGTGCGCGTTGATCGCGTCGAGCCACTCCCGCAGCACCTCGGGCTCGGCCTCGCCGATGCTGCCCCAACCACGGCGCGCGAAGCGCTCGAGGAGATCGCAGAAGATCGCCTCGGTGTCGGTGGACCCGACCGGCGTGAACAGCGTGGGCGCGGGCAGCTCGACGCGGTGCTCGAGGCTGCCGGAGTGGGCGAAGAGCCAGTCGCGGCCCGCGTAGCTGCGGAGGAACGGCTGGGTGTTGGCGTCGCTGATCTGTCCCCACGTCGCGGTGCGGATGTGGAGCACGAACAACGAAGACGCGAGGTGCTCCCACGCCTTGATCAGCTCGGAGCGGATGCTCCCCTGCGGCGGCGCGGGCTCTTTGAGGATCGACGCGCTGGGCTCGCCGCCGGGGTAGTAGCCGATGCCCCAGCCATCCGGGGGTTTGCGGTTCGGATGGAGGCAGCGGAGATCGAACGAGGGGGCGAGCTCGCCCTCGAACGACATCGCGAGGAGATTGGGCATTCGGCGGCCGAACAGAATTAGCACGGCCCCGCGCCGGCGAGCGACGCGAGGCCGTTTCTACGTGGAAGCGCCGAGCTGAATCAGAGGACCTGGATACGGCGGTTCAGGCTCTCGATGCGGAAGACACGCTGGGTCATGCCGGCGTTGCTGACGTTGGTGCCACCCGCCGCGCCGGTGTGCGTGGCGGCCGGCATCGTGGCGCCCTGGAAGAGGGTGCCGGTGCCGAACTGAATGATCGTGCCCATGCCGGCCGTGACGGCCCCGCGAGCATCGCGAATGAGCGAGATCGTGTTGCTGGCGGTGGTGCGGGCGATCGAGCTCACCGTGGCGCCGTCGGAGACGAACTCGATCTTCGCCGAGGCGTTGGCGCCGTCGGTGATGGCGATCTGCGGGTTGGTGACGTTCGCGGCGGCCGTGGTGTTGTTGGTCACCGTGACGGCCTTTCCGAGGAGCGTGCCGCTGCTCCCGAAGGAGATGCCGCTGTTGCCGTTGGCGCTGACGGTGACGCCGGTGAGCTCGACGTTCCACACGCCGGTGACGCCGAGGCCGTAGTTCGCGTTGCCCGCGATCGTGAGGTTGGTGGCCTTGAGCGAGCCCACCGGCGTCACAACCGCCGTGTTCTGGAGGCTGATGCCGCTGTTCGCCGTGGACGTGCTGCCGATGGCGAGGCCGTTCTGCGTGATGTTGGTGCCGGTGAGCGTGATCGCCGCGCTGTTGGTGCCGACGAGGCCGTAGTCGAAGCTGCGGGTGATCTCCCCGCCGGTCATCGTGAGGAGCGTGCTGTCCTCGACGACGATGCCGACCTTGCCCCAGGTGGCGAGCCCCGTGCCCGCGACGGTGCCGTTGTCGAGGAAGCGGGTGGCGGTGGTGGTGAGCGACGCCGCGCCGGTGCCCTCGATCTGCCCGCCGGCAGCGACGCTCTTGGTGACGTCGCAGTTGGTGAGGGTGCCCTTGGCGGAGTTGCGGATGTGAATGCCGATGTAGTTCGACTCGAGGAGGCAGCGCGACGGCGTGGCGCCGGAGCCCGCGGTCGCGGTGCTCATCACCACGATGGCCGCCGCGCCGCTCGCGAAGACACCCTCGCGGATCGAGTTACGGATCGCCACGTTCGTCATGGTGAGCGTGCCGTCGCTGATGGCCACGCCGAACCGGAAGCCGACGAGCGTGAGATCGCGGAGCGTGGTGGCGCCGGTGGGCGCGCGGAAGGCGATGCGGTTGTCGGCGCCGCTGAGCTGCGTGCCGCCCGCGGGGTCGCCCTCGACGATGATGCCTGCGCGGAGCGACGCGGTGGCGGCGAAGGGATCGGTGCCGCCGGTGGTGGTCCAGGTGTCGCCGCTCGCGGCGCCGTAGACGCCGGCCATGAGGTAGACCGTGTCGCCGGCCTCGGCGCGCGTGAGCGCCTGGCGCATCGAGCGGTAGGGCGCGGTGGACGTGCCGCGGCCGGTCGTGTCGTTGCCGGTCGTGGCGTTGGCGGTGATGCGCTCGACGGTGACCACGCCCGTGCAGGTGCCGGCGGCGGCGCCGGTGAGCGTGAGGTCCTTCGCGCCGACGGCGAGGCCGTGCGAGATCGCGCAGAGCGCCGTGAGCGACGTGGCCGTCTTGGTGGTGATCGTGCAGCTGACCGTGCCGAGCGTGGCGGCGGTGACCGTGTCGAGGCTCGTGCCGGTGACCGTGATGTAGAGATCGCCAAAGCCCTGGCGCACGAAGCGATCGGGGTACGCCATGCCCGCGGCATTCGTCGCGAGGGTGGTGCTCGCGCAGGTCGGTCCGCCCGCGGTATCCGGCGTGACGGCGGTGTCGCCCGCGGTATCCGGCGTGACGGCGGTGTCGCCCGCGGCGTCCGGCGTGACGGCCGTGTCGACGGCAACGTCGGCCGGCGCGTCGCCCGCCGTGCCGGTGTCCGCCGGCGGCGCGGTGTCGTCGCCGGTCTCGCCAGTGGTCTCGGCCGCGGTGCCGGTGTCGGTCGCGGTGCCGGTGTCGGTCGCGGTGCCGGTGTCGGTCGCGGTGCCGGTGTCGTCGGCCGTTCCGGTGTCGTCGGTCGTGCCGGTGTCGTCGGTCGCCGTGCCGGTGTCGCCGGCGGTGCCGGTGTCGAGGTCCTCGACCGGCGTGGAGGTGTCGCTGCTGCCGCAGCCCGCGAGCGCAGCGAACGAAGCGAGCATGACGACCGAGAGAACACGATGGCGCGACAGCATGGGGACCTCCAAGCAACGAAGAAGACGGTGAGCGGCGCGAAGGATACGCCTGCTGAGCCGGTTCGCCAGGGGCCTACTGCTGGACCTGCTCTGGAGCGGTATAGCCGAGGAGCTCTCGGCCGAGGCCGTTGCAGATGGCCGCCGTCTCGTCGACGCAATGCGTGAGGATGTGGTGGATTTCCTCGCCCTCGAGCGCGTCGTCGGGCTGGGTCGCGAGCCACTCGTCGAGCGCTCGGAGCCGCTCGAGGGTGTGGCCGCCGGGGAGGTCGCGGCGGTCGGGGGGACGGATCTGCGAGAGGCGGACGAACGCCGCGTGCACGCAGTAGCGAATCGCGCGCGGGTGGCGCGGCTCATGGACGAGGAAGCGAGCCACGGCCTTGCTCGTCACCCGGCCCTGGTTGCGCTGCATGAATGGCTCGAGGCCCGAGCAGGCGCGCAGCAGCGCGACCCACACCGCGGTGTCGAGCACCTGCTGCGCGCCGCCGTTGGCGGGGATCGGATCGAAGTACGAGGGGCGCTGCGTGACCGTGTGGTAGTGGACGTCGAGGATGCGCGCCGTCTGGCTGACGCGCTCGAGGAGCACGCCGAGCCAAATGAAGTCGAGCGGCTCGTCGTGGAGCATCGTGGAGCGCACGGCGCCGAGCGCGAAGAGCGTGGCGTCGCGGACCTTGCGGTAGAAGGCGTCGCGGTCGTGCTGCCAGGTCTCGCGCGCGTCCGGCGAGGAGATCCACAGATGGAGCTCGTTGATCGCCTGCCACGCCTCGGCGCTGAGCACTTCGCGGATCGAACGAGCGTTCTCGCGGCCCGCGGCGATGGAGCGGCGGATGGAGACCGAGTTGTCCTCCTGCCAGCTCATGTAGTCCTCGACGACCTCGCCCTCGTCGGCGCCGTCCTCGCCGTGGCGCTTGGTGAAGGGCTCTTCTTCTCCGGCGACGATGATCACGGGCAGCCAGCACTGGCGGGAGGTGAGCTCAGCGTCGAGCGCGAGGTGACGCGTGGCCGTGAGCACGCGCGCGGTGCTCTCGGCCCGCTCGAGGTAGCGACCAAACCAGAAGCAGTGATCGGCGACTCTCGAGATCATTGCTTGAGCACCCAGGTGTCCTTGCTGCCGCCGCCCTGCGACGAGTTGACGACGTACGAGCCCTCGACGAGCGCGACGCGGGTGAGGCCACCGGGGAGCACCCACGGGCCGTCGGGGCTCGTGAGGATGTACGGGCGGAGATCGACGCGGCGCGGCTCCATCGAACGTTTGCCCTGAATCCACGTGGGGCAGGTGGACAGCTCGAGCCGATGCTGCGCGATGTATTTGCGCGGCTCGGCGGTGATGCGGCGACGGAACTCGTCGCGCTGCTCCGCGGTGGACTGCGGTCCCATCAGCATGCCGTAGCCGCCCGCTTCGTCGACCGCTTTGACGACCATCTCGTGCAGGTGGTCGAGCACGTAGCGGCAGTCGTCCGGCCGCGAGCACACCCACGTGCGCACCTGCTCGAGGATCGGCTCCTCGCTCAGGTAGAAGCGGATCATGTCGTGCACGAAGGGGTAGATCGCTTTGTCGTCCGCGATGCCGTTGCCCGGCGCGTTGGCGAGCGCGACGTTGCCCGCAGCGTAGGCGCGCATCAGGCCGCGCACGCCGAGCATGCTGTCGGGGCGAAAGACCTCCGGGTCGAGGAAGGCCTCGTCGGTGCGGCGATAGATGACGTCGACCCGGCGCGGGCCGCGGGTGGTGCGCACGAACACCTTGTCCTGATCGACGAACAGGTCCGCGGCCTGCACGAGCTCGACGCCCATGGTGCGCGCGAGGAAGCCGTGCTCGAAATAGGCCGAGTTGAAGGGGCCGGGCGTGAGCACCACGACCGACGACTCGTCGTGCGGGCGCGGCGACACCGCGCGGAGCGTCTCGGCGAGGCGGGTGGCGTAGTGGTCGACGCGGTGGACCTTGGCGAGGTCGAACGCGTGGGGGAGCACGCGCTTGCTCACCAGGCGGTTCTCCATCACGTAGGACACGCCGGAGGGTGTGCGGAGGTTGTCCTCGAGGACCCGGAACACGCCGTCCGGATCGCGCACGAGGTCGATGCCGGCGATGTGGATGCGCACGCCACCCGGCGGCTTCCACTCGCGGACACGCGGGAGGTAGCCCTTGGAGCCGAGGACGAGCTCCTCGGGGAGGATCTTCTCTTTGACGATGCGCTGGTCGCCGTAGACGTCGTCGAGGAACATGCCGAGCGCGCGCACCCGCTGCTCGAGGCCGCGCTCCACGTGCGCCCAATCGCGCGCGGCGATCATGCGCGGCACGAGATCGAACGGGAAGATCTTCTCGGCGCCGCGCTCGTCGGCGTAGACCGAGAAGGTGACGCCCTGGTTGAGCAACGCGAGCTCCGCGAGCGCCTGCTGACGCGCGAAGCCCTCGGTGCTGGCGTTGCCGAGCGCGTCGATGACCTTCTTGAGCTCGCGGCGTGGCACCCCCCGGCCCGCGGCCAGCTCGAACAGCTCGTCGAACGTGCCGGCGAGCGGCACGTACGCACCAAAGAGTCCTCCGGGCGGTCGTTCGGACGGGAGCTTCATCAGGTAGGGGGCGGCAGACGCCGCAGGTCGACTCCGTATTGACTCAGGGCGTGGGACGGAATGGCGCGAGGCGCCGAGGGTACGGGGGTCGGCGCGACGCGCACGCGCTCTCTTCTTCGCTGCTCGGCCTCGACGGGATCGGCCGGGAGCGCTTCGTAGGCCTCGCCGTCGGGGCGCCACGCGTGCAGGGCGATGGCGACCGCCTCGCCGCCGCGGGCGTAGATCAGGTCGAGCGGGTCGTGCGCGGGGAGGCCGGGGTGAAGCCCGGGGAGCGGCGCGAACGCGCGACGCCGCACGCACGCCAGGTGCACCTCGGGAGCGACGCGCACGAGCGGCAATGACCAGCCCTCGACCACGAGCTCCCCCGGCTCGCCCTCGACACGGAACTCGACGCGCTCGGTGCTCGGATCGACGAGCCGAGACGTTTGCAGCTCTTGCGAGGCGACGTCGCCGACGAGCGGCCAGAACTCGCGGGCGCGACGGATCGCGAGCTTGCTGCCGGCGAGCTGGAGCTCGGCGATCGGCTCCGGATCGACGTTCAAGAGCGCGCGCAGCGCCGGGGGGAGACCGACGCCGTGCGCGTCGAGGTCTTCGAGGACCTCGTCGAGGTCGCGCGCGAGGAACCACGGCAGCGCAAACCGCTCGTGGAGCTGCCTCCCCCAATCGATGAGCGGCTCGGTGATTGGCGCGCGGATCGCGCGGGCGGCGATCGCGCGAAGGAGCGCGGCGATCGCCGTCGTGCGCTCCGGCGTGGGCTGCATCGACAGCGCGCGGAACTCGACGACGCCCATGCGGCCGCGGGGGTGTCCCTCGTTCCACAGCTTCTCGACGTTGAGCTCGGCGCGGTGCCGGTTGCCCGAGCCGTCGACGAGCAGGTCGGCGAGCGCGCCCGCGATCGCCGCGGGCTCCGTCGGCGCGTCGGGAAAGGTGAAGCGGTCCACCGCGACCGACAGCTCCTCGAACCGCTCGGGCGTGCCCTCGTCGGGGCGCGGCGCCTGGCCCGCCGCGCCGATGCACTCCATCGCGAAGGCGTACGAGAGCGAGGGATGACGGTTGAAGAAGCGGACGAGGGAGGGGAGCAGGTGCGGGTAGCGGAAGAACGGGCTGTCCTCGGGCGACGGACCGCCGAGCGTGATCTGCCCGCCGCCGCCCGAGTCCGCGAGGTCGCCGTTCCATCGGTAGCGATACGGCGCGAGGCCGACGCGAGCCGCCGCGCGATCGATGGCGCGGACCTGGAGGAGGAAGTCCTCGAGCGACGCGCACGGCGCGGTGTTGACCTCGACGACGCCGGGGTCGGGCGTGACCGTGAGGACCGCGTAGCGCGCGGGATCGAGCGCGATCGGATCGCTCGGCCGGTCGAGCTCGCCGAGGTCCGGCAGCGGTCCGTCGTCGCGCAGCCACGCGAGCGCGAAGCAGAAGCGCGGCTTGTCCTCGCCGGGGAACTTGCGACCGACCCACTGCGCGATCGACGAGCGTTGCCCGATCTCGATCGTCAGCGCGTCGAGCAGCGCGCGCGCGCGCTCTTGTTTGTCGGCGCCCTCCGCGGTGCCGAGCCACGCCTCGTCGGTCGACTCGCGGCGCGTGTAGGTGGGCTCGGCGCCAACCCAGATGCGGTGCTCGCGGAAGAGAGCGTCCTGCTCGCGGACGGCTGCACGAATCGGATCCAACCGCCCTAGAGTGCGACGCAAACCCGCAGGCGTCTAACGGGAGGCGTGCGAAATCTTCTCGTAACCAAGCCGGCCGTGCTCAGCCCTGGATCCCGTACTCCTTGAGCCGGCGGTAGAAGGTGCGGCGTGGGATTCCGCAGATCTTCGCCGCTTGGAGGCGGTTCCAGTTGGCCTTCTCGAGCGCGGCGAGGATCTTGTCGCGTTCGGTGTTGCGGTGGGCCGCGAAGGTCGGTGGTGGCGTCGAGCCACCCGGGTCGCGCGGCGGCGCGATCGACGGGGCGCGGCTCGCGTCGGGGATCGCGAGGTCTTCGAGCTCGATCTGCGGACCCTCGCTCAGCACGAACGCGTTGAGGAGCAGGTTCTCGAGCTGACGGACGTTGCCCGGCCAGTGGTAGCTCTGCAGCCGGCGCACGGCGTCGCGGGAGATGCCCTTCTTCTCGCGCCGGTAGTGCGCGGCGAAGACGCCGAGGAAGTAGTCGCAGAGCAGCGGGATGTCCTCGCCGCGTTCGCGGAGCGACGGCACGCGGAGCGCGACGACGTTGATGCGGTAGAAGAGGTCCTCGCGGAACGCGTTGGCCGCGACCATCTCCTCGAGGTCGCGATGGGTCGCGCAGATGACGCGCGCGTCGACGGTCTCCTCGCGCGCGCCGCCCACCGGGCGAATCGTCTTCTCTTGCAGCACGCGGAGCAGACCGGCCTGCATCTTGAGCGGCATCTCGCCGATCTCGTCGAGCAGGATCGAGCCGCCCTCGGCCTCGCGGAACAGGCCCTTGCGATCGCGGTCGGCCCCGGTGAACGCGCCCTTCACGTGACCGAACAGCTCGCTCTCGAGGAGGTTGGCCGGGATGGCGCCGCAGTTGACGCCGAGGAACGGCTTCTTGCCGCGCTCGCTGCCGGCGTGGATCGCGCGCGCGATCACCTCTTTGCCGGTGCCGCTCTCGCCGGTGATCAACACCGGAACGTCGGTGGAGCGCACGCGCTCGATGAGCGCGTAGAGCTTGCGCATCACCGGGCTCGCGCCGACGAGCCCCTTGTAGCCGGCGTAGCCGGCGTGGCCGCGGAGCGCCTGCCGCGCGACGCCGAGGTCGGCGCGCGCCCGCTCGAGCTGCTCGGTGCGGCGCGACAGGAGCTCGTCGAGGCGCGCGCGCGCTTGCTCGAGCTCGCCGTTCGCCTTCGCCAGCTCGTCGGCGCGGCGGCGGTTCTCGTCGATGAGGCGCGCGTTGGCGATCGCGATGCCGACCTGGTCGGCGAACGCGAGCAGCGTCGGGACCTCGCTCTCCATGTTGCGGCCGGGGCGCGCGCCGCGCGTCTCGAGGTAGAGGACACCGATCGGGCTGCGATCGGCGCCACGCACGCGCGGGATCGGGACGCAGGCGACGGAGTGGATCGCGAGCGCGTGGACGCTCGCAGCCTCGCCGAGGCGGGCGTCCTTCTTGGCGTCGCTCGTGACGATCGGCTCGCCGGTGTTGAGCACCCGCTCGGCGATCGAACGCGAGAACTGCACGCTCGGGTCGTCCTTGCGACGATCGCGCGCGGCGTGGGCGTGGAACCCCTTGTCCTCCTCGCCGGACAAGAGGACGAAGCCGCGATCGGCGCCGAGCAGGTCGATGGCCTGGTCGGTGATGCGGGCGAGCAGGCGCTCGATGTCGCTCTCGCACGCGAGATCACGGTTGACCGCGAGGATGCGGGCGAGGCGGTCCTCGGCGAGGCGAACGAACTGCGTCGCGCCGTGGGTGGACGCGACGGCGATGCCGATGGGCTGCGGCGGCATCGACGGGATCGGCGAGCCGCCGCTCGAGGGCGGCAGGCTGCTCCGCGGGATGTGCTGCGTGGCCTCGTGGATCTGGCGGAGAGCGCGCCGTCGCGGCTCGTCCCAGAACACTTCGCGGAGATCGCGCGGGAGTCGGCTCGCGATCTCCTCGAGGATCGCCGCCGCTTCGTCGGCGTCGCGGCGCGCCCGCGCGACGCTGCCCTGCGCGGCCAAAACGCGCGCGCGGGTGGCGTGCACCTGCCAACGCCACTCGCGCTGTCCCTCGGCCGCGCGGGCCGCGGCGTCGAGGTCGGTGAGCGCGCTCGCCTCGTCTCCGCGCGCGTAGCGCACCAGACCGCGCGCGAGACAGAGCGGCGCGGCGAGCTCCGAGGCGCGGGCGCCGAGGTCCTTCTCGGCCTGGTCGAGCGTGCGCAGGTCTTCGTCGGGAGAGACGAGCGTCGACCCGCGCTGACGGCGGACGAGGATCTCGTCGATCGCAGCCTCCCCCGCGTCGCCGGGGCGGCCGAGGTCCCGCCACGCGGCGATGGTCGCGCGATAGAGCTCGACCGCGCGCGCGAGATCGCCGGTGCGGCCCGCGAGCTCGGCGCGCACGCCGGAGAGCTGCGCGCGGCCGACCGGGGTCATCTGCGGCTCCATCGCCTCGAGGCTCTTGAGCGTGGTCGCGACGCGCGCGTAGCGGCCGAGGCCGAGGTCGACGATCGCGAGGTTGATCAGCGCGCGCTCGAGCGTGGAGAGGCGGAGCACGCGGCGCGCGAGATCGGCGGCGGCCTCGAACTCGCTGATCGCACGCGCGAGATCGCCCTCGGTCCACTCGAGCGTGCCGAGGTTGAGGCGCGCGGTCGCGACGTTGGCCGCGTCGCCCGCGGCCTCGGCGGCGGAGATGGCGTCGTCGTAGGCGATGCGCGCCTCGGACGAGCGACCGGCGCGCTGGTGCGCGACGGCGAGCGAGGAGTGCACGAGCGCCTCGATGCGCTTGGACGCGGCGCGACGCGCGAGCTGGATCGCCTGGCGGAGGTCGCTGACCGCGCCGGCGTCGTCCTGGCGGTACACCCGGGCGATGCCGCGCGCCTGACGAGCCTCGGCGGCGACGGCGGGCGCGACGAGCTCGACGTCGGGGAGCTTGAGCGCGCGATCGGCCTCCTCCATCGCGCGGTCGTAGGCGCCGGATTTGATCTCGAGCTTGGCGCGGAGCACGTAGCCCTCGGCTGCGAGCGGGACGTCTGCTGGGTCGAGCTCGATGGTGTCGACCTGTTTGCGCGCGGTCTCCCAGTCGCCCTTGCTCCAGGCGATCCAACCCCGGAGGAGCTCGGTGCGCGGACCGGGGGGCACCGAGCCTAGGAGCCCCTCGGCCTCGGCCACGCGACCGGCGTCGAGCAGATCGCGGATGCGCTGCGCGGTGGCGGGCTGCTCGTCGTGCTCCGGCGTCCGCGACTCGATGTGGCGGACGATCACGTCGACCGACTCGGCGCGGACGATCGCGCGCTCGCCGATCGCGTCGACGATCGCGCGGAGCTTTCCCGGCCTGCCCTCGGCGCGGTGGACGATGCGCGCGAGCACCGCGTCGGGCAGCGAGGGCAGCGCGCGACGAACGATCTCGAGCGCGTCACGATCGGCGAGCGGCGGCACCACGTACGCGCGACCATGGGGCTCGGCGCGACGCGCGATCACCCGTGCGCCGGTCTTGCGGAGGGCCTCGAGCTGCGCGTCGCCCGCCTCCGCGTCCTCGACGATCAACAGGCCGCCGTGCGCGCCGAACTGCTCGGGGGTGGCGTCGCGCGCGCCGAGCGCGGTGGCGAGCTCGATCGCCAGCGCCTCCTCGGACCACTCGCCGCGGAGCCACGCGATCGGCCAGCCGGCGATGCCGAGCCGCCAGGCGAGCGCCGCCATCAGCGTGCGACCGCCGGAGCCGGGAGGCCCGACGACCGAGAGCTCCTCGCCGATCGCGATCGTCTCGACCTCGCGGAGCAGGTCGGCGAGCGGCGCGTCGGTGGCGACGATCGTCCAGATGCCGTGACCGACGACGCTCTTCTCGGAGACGCCGCACGCGGTGGCGATCGCCGCGCCGAGCTCGTCGACGCTCGGGAAGCGCTGTGTTGCGTCGCGCGCGGTGGCGCGTCGCTCGATCTCGCGCAGGCCCTCGATCATGGCGGGCTCGCCGGGGCAGCCGTCGAGCACGTCGCGCAGCGAGGTGCCGAGCGCGTAGACCTCGCCGCGCACCGTGAGCGGCTCGCCCTCGAAGAGCTCGGGCGCCGCGTAACGTGGCGTCAGGCCCTCGGGGCGCGCGCCGCCCGGGCCCCAGGCGGTGGCGAGGCCGAGATCGACGAGCGTGGCGCTGCCATCGGGCCGAACGATGATGTTGGCTGGCTTGATGTCGCCGTGGAGGAGGCCCGCGCGATGCAGCTGGGTGAGCTGCACCGCGGACGCGAGGAGCGCGCGCACGGCCGCGAGCAGCTCGCCGCCGCGCTCGATGTGCGCCGCGAGGCTCTCGCCCTCGATCAGCTCGCGCACCAGGAACGGGCGGCCGTCGGCGAGGCGGCCGAACCGCTCGACGCGCGGCAGGGTCATGCCCGTGGAGGACGAGAGATCGAGGAGGGTCGTCGCCTCGCGCACGAGCGCGGCGACCTCGTGCTGCACGTCCGGCGATGCGGCGCCCTCACCAGCGGCGAGCACCTTCAGCGCGAGGGTGCGGTCGTCGATCCGATCGTGAACGCTCCAGACCTCACCGCCACCGCCGGCGCCGAGACGGCGAACCGGCGTATAGCGCGCGGGGAAGGCCTTCGGCGGCTCCACGCTCTTAGAGGCCGTAGTTGCCGTTGATGCCGAAGAACGGGCCGCTGAAGAGGTCCCATCCGAAGAAGACCCGGGTCATGAACTGCTTGACCGGCTTGAAGCGGAAGCCGAGCTGCGGGCCGAACGACGCGTAGATGTTCGGCTTCTTGCCGCCGTTGAACCACGACTTCTCGGTGTAGTCGCCGTAGTGGTCGTTGTCGCGGGCGCAGTATTGGTCGGGCGCGCTCGGCTGGCCGTTGGCGCCCGGGCACTTCTCGATGTTGTCGGGCTCGTCGGGGTTGGTGCCGGCCTTCGGGCGGCCCTGAACGCGCGCGAGATCGCCGATGACGGCGGAGAGGCCAGCGGTGATGCCGTACTGGAACGACACCATCTTGCTGAACTCGGTGCCCCACAGGAGGTCGACGCCGATGTTGATCAGCTTGAGCCTCGACTCGACGATCTCCCACGCGGTGTTCGCCTCGTCCTTGCCCTTGAAGGGGAAGGGCTCCATGCCCCAGTCGGCGTAGGTGAGGTGCAGCGTGGTGTCGAAGCCGTCCTTCCGCATCGTGCCCTCGATGCCGAAGCTCGGGATCGACACGGTGCTCGGACCGCCGGCCACGAACAGGCCGAGCATGAACTTGGGGAGGAACGTCTGCCGGTAGCGCAGGCCGACGAAGTAGTAGGTCTTGCCCGCCTCTTCACGGGGATCGCTGGACGAGACCTTCTCTTCCTCGACCGGGCCGACGTGGGCCTTGGTGACGGGCTCCTTCTCGTCCTCGTCCTTCTTGGCGGCCGCCGGGGCGTCCTTCTTGGGCTCGGCGGCGGGCGCCGTTTCGGCCTTCTTGGCGTCGTCTTTCTTTTCTTCGGTGGCCTGCGCGGACGCGACGGGCGCGAACGCAAGGAGCGACAAGAGAAGGGCGGGAGAAGCGAAGGAGCGGACGCGCATCGAGGTCACCTCGCGGTTGGAGCGGCGCCACTCTACAGATCGGGCCGAGTTGGCACAACCCGCGCCAACGCAAGGACGGTACACTGGGCCCGTGCGCGCCCTCGCCGCCCCTTTCGTCCTCGCCCTGCTCGCATGCGCGTGTGGCACAGAGAAGGAGGTGGCGCGACCGGCCGCCGACGCGACGGTCGACACTCCGTCCGCCGCGACGCGGGTGTTCGCGGTGTCGTTCTTTCGGCTCGGGATCACCCGGCCCGACGGCGAGCCGACCACCGAGGCGTGGAAGCAGTACGGCTTCAACCTCGACGGGGTGTGCACGTCCGCGGCCGACAGCGAGTCGTCCAAGGGGACCTGCCAGCGCATCGCCGGCAGCGAGGCCGACACGCTCACCGACGGCGACAGCTGCATCGACAACAACTTCGGCAGCAAGTTGATCCCGATGATTCGCGCGCTCGACCCGCAGGCCGAGGTGAAGATCGGCGACGGGATCAAGAAGGGCGCGCTCACCCTGATCGTGCGCGTCTCGGACATGCCAGCCGGCGCCGGTCCCGCGAACGGCCAGCTGTTCGCGGCCAGGGCGCGCGGCAGCGGCGCGGCGCTCGACGGCAGCGACGTGTGGGACATCGACACGACGTCGGTGGTGGGCGGCGATCTCGGCAAGCCGAACGCGACGCTCACCGGCGCGGTCACCATCGAGGGCGGCAAGCGGGTGTGGAGCGGCACCGCCGACCAGCTCGCGCTGCCCGCGGTGTTCATCTCCGGCGCGCGCGGCGTGATCGCGGTGAGCGGCGCCCGCATCGACATCGACCTCGACTCCAACCGCGGCACGATCGCCGGCTACGCCTCGATCGGGAGCGTGAAGAGCGTCGTGAGCGGCGTGCTCGCCAACCAGAAGCTGTGCCCCGGCTCGGCGCTCTACGAGACGGTGATGACCAACATCGGCCGCACCGCGGACATGCCGGCGAAGCTGCCGCACAACCCCGCGGAGCCGTGCGCCGCGCTCTCGCTCGGGCTCGGCGTCGAGCTCGTCGGCGGCTCGGTCGGCAACGTCGTGCCGACGCCGAAGCCGGGTCCCGATCCGTGCGCCCCCGACGCGGGGCCGAAGGACGCGGGCGGAGAGACCGGAGGCGACGCCGAGGCCGGGACCGACGCCGATGCCGCGACCGACGCGGCGACGGACGCCGAAGCCGATTCCACCGTCACCGACGCGGCGCCCGACTCCGATTAGCCCCACTTCACGCGGTACACGCAGCGGTCGTCGCCCCAGGCGATGCACTGGGTGCGCGTGACCTCGACGTCCTTCTTGCCGGTGCGTTCGATGAGGCGGCGGCGCGCCTCGGCCACGATCTTACAGACCGTGACGTCGTGGTCGGGCCACTCGGTGAGCTCCGAGACGTACTCGTGGTCGCTCACGACCCGAATGGTGACGATCCCAGCGTCGTGAAAGCTGTTCCACAGCTCCTGCGCGCGCGACGCGAGGATCTGCGGCGTGACGGCGTAGCGGAGGAGGATGCGCCCGACGGTGTCGAGCGTCGCGTCCATGCCGGCGCGCGTGGCGTCGCGGATGAACGTGTCCTCGGGCACCTGCGCGACCTGCGCCATGACCCGGAACAGCTCGCCGATGAACGCGTAGGGATACTTGCGGGCGGCGAGCATCCCCATGCTCGGAGCGTTGGGCGTCACGTACGCACGCGACGCGGGCGAGAGCTTGGCGATCACCTGGTGCACCGCCGCGGGGCCGTACCGGCGGACGAAGTAGTCGACGCTGCCGAGGCTGGCGGTGCCGCGGAAGTTCCCCGTCGGGATCTGGCCGGACGAGTCGGTCATCCGTCGTCGTCGTCGCCTGCCATCATCGGCGCGGCCCCGCCATCGAGCCCGCCGGCGCGGAGCAGCTCGGCCTGCCGGTGCGACTGCAGTGCAGAGATGATCTCGCTGAGGTCGCCCGCGACGATCCGCTCGAGCTTGTTGAGGGTGAGCTTGATCCGGTGGTCGGTCACTCGGTTCTGCGGATAGTTGTAGGTGCGCACCTTCATCGAGCGCTCACCGGTCGACACCATGCCGCGACGCTCGGCCGCGACGGCCGCGTCGGCCTTCTCGCGCTCGATGTCGAGCAGGCGCGAGCGAAGGACCTTGAGCGCCTTCGCCTTGTTCTTGATCTGCGAGCGTTCGTCCTGGCACTTCACGATGATGCCGGAGGGCTTGTGGAGGATTTGCACCGCGCTGTTCGTGGTGTTGACGCCCTGCCCGCCCGGTCCGCCGCTGGCGGCGATCGAGATCTCGAGGTCCTTCGCCTCGTCGATGTGGACGTCGACGTCCTCGGCCTCGGGGAGCACGGCGACGGTGGCGGTGGAGGTGTGGATGCGGCCCTGCGCCTCGGTGGCCGGCACGCGCTGCACACGGTGGACGCCGCCCTCGAAGCGGAGCTGGGAGTAGACGCCGTTCTTGCCGTCGGTCGGGCGTCCGCTGACGAGCGCGATGACCTCTTTGTAGCCGCCGGCCGAGGCGTCGCTGATGCTCATTACGTCGAGCTTCCACCCGCGGTTCTCGGCGTATTTCGCGTACATCTTGAAGAGGTCGGCCGCGAACAACGCCGCCTCCTCGCCGCCCTCGCCGGCGCGGATCTCGAGGATGACGTTCTTCTGGTCGCTCGGGTCGGTGGGCAGGAGCAGCAGCCGGATGTTGTCCTCGAGCGAGCGCTTCTTCTCTTGCAGCTCGGGCAGCTCGGCCTCGGCGAGCTCGCGCAGCTCCGGGTCGTTGAGCGCGGCCTCGCTGCTGTGGATGTCCTTGGTGAGCGCGTCGTACTCCTCGAACGCGTGGGCGACGGGCTCGAGCTCGCTCCGCTCCTTGGACAGCTTTTGGAACGCCGAGCGGTCGCCGACGATCTCGGGACGACAGAGCATGTCCTCGAGCTCGTGATAGCGCCGAGCGATCGATCCGAGCTTGTCGACGGGGAGCATGCTCAGGCGGCGCGCAGGTCTTTGGCCTCGACCAAAGATGCATAGCTCGGGAAGGCGAGGATCTCGGCGTCGTCGCCGGGGAGCGCCTTCTCGGTGCCGACGTTCTCACGCCAGAGCGTCGCGCGCATGGAGGCGAGCGCGATCTCGAGCTGGTCGTCGTCGGGCTCGATGGTGGTGATCTTCTGCACGAGAAAGCCGGGCACCAGGAGCAGCCGCCCCGGCCCGGTGACGCAGTAGCGCGCGGTGAAGCGCTGGAGCTCGAACGTGATCGCCGCGAGCACCGGGAGGAAGGGGACCTTCATCGCGATGAAGGCGAGCTGCTCGACGATCTTCGGCCCCTTGATCTGCGGGAGGAGCGGGCCGAGGGCCGTCCACACGACGATCGAGACGAGCACCGTGAGGACGAGGAACGTGGTGCCGCAGCGCGGATGAAGCGTCGTCTTCTTGCGCGCGTTCTCGACGACCAGGTCTTCGTTGGCCTCGTAGGTGCTGATCGTTTTGTGCTCTGCGCCGTGGTACTGGAAGACGCGCCGGATCTCGGCGACGCGGCGGATGAGCAGCAGGTAGCCGAGCACGACGATGAGCTTGAAGACGCCGGTGAGCAGCTGAAACTTGGGGCTGCGGAGATCGAGCTGCCAGCCGAACAACGACGACGCGCCCCACGCGAGGAGCTGCGGGAGCGCGATCATGAACGCCACGGCGACGATGGTGAGGATGGCGCCCGTGTTGGGCGCGCGGCTCTCTTCGGTAGATGCGCCGCTCGGCTCGGTGTCGGCCCGGGTGACGAGGTTGGCGAGCGCGAGGCCGAACGCCTTGAACGGGAGGGTGAGCGTGCTGAGCACGCTCGACGCCTTCTCGGCGGCCTCCATGTCCTTCTCGTAGAGGGTGGCGCTGAACTTCAGCGCCTCGCTGCCGAGCTTGAGCGACTCGACGAGCGTGGCCACGCCGCGCGCGAGCGGGATCTTCGCCCACTTGGACACGCCGCCGGTGACGGGGCGCTCGCGGATCGAGATCGAGCCGTCCGCGCGGCGGACGGCGACCGCGAACGAGCTCGGCGATCGCATCATCACGCCCTCGAGCACGGCCTGGCCGCCGATGTAGGGACGGGCGGCGGTACCGTTCTCGGGCTTTGCTTCGGACATGAGCGAGAACCTAGCACCGGGCTGCGACTCGGGGAGTGGTCCCCGAGCGCGACCGTGATTCGCCGCGAGCGCGGCGGTGGGGTGAGGCTCAGCCCTCGACGGGCTTCGCTTCGGCCGACTCGGGGGCCTTCTCGGCCTTCGCCTTGGCGGGCTTCTCTTTCTTCGCGATCTTCACGCCCTGCGTGTTCGGGTCCTTGCCCGGCTTCGGCACGACCTTGGTCTGCTCGCCGAACTTCCTCTTGAAGCGGTCGATGCGGCCGGCCGTGTCCATGAGCTTCTGCTTGCCCGTGTAGAACGGGTGGCAGTTGCCGCAGACGTCGACCGTGAAGTCGCCGCGCGTGGACCGGGTGGGGTACGCCGCGCCGCACGCGCAGCTGATGGTGCAGGCCGGGTAGTAGGGATGGATGTCGCGCATGACCAAGGACTCCGATGAGCTCGTCCCGAGGATAGGGACGAGGGGGGCGGGCACTCTAGTGGGCGTCGGGGACCTTGTCCAGAGAGCGGGGCACGCGCACGGGCACGAGGCCTCACTGCCCGTGCCCGTGCCCGTGCCCGTGCCCGTGCCCGTGCCCGTGCCCGTGCCCGTGCCCGTGCCCGTGCCCGTGCCCGCTCACGACCACGACCACGATCACGCGCAGGACCACGCGGGAGGAAACCTGAACCTCCGCCGCCCGGTACGTGGCGCTCGGCGCGAGCCGCCCTTGAAGGGTCCCCCCGCCGCGAGTAGTCGCTGCGCGAGATGATCCCCCGCTACACCCCCAAGGACATGGCCGCGCTCTGGAGCGCCCGTCGTCGCTACGAGATCTGGCTCGACGTCGAGCTCGCCGGCTGTGAGGCGATGGAGCGGGCGGGGGTGGTGCCGGAGGGGACCGCCCAGAAGATCCGCGGCAAGCAGCCGCAGATCGACCCCGACCGCATCGACGAGATCGAGCGCACGGTGAAGCACGACGTCATCGCGTTCCTCACGCACGTCGAGGAGCAGGTCGGAGAGGACGCGCGCTGGCTGCACCGCGGAATGACGTCGAGCGACGTCCTCGACAGCTCGCTCGCGATCCAGCTGCGCGACGCCATCGACGCGATGATGCCGCGGCTCGAGCGCTTGCTCGGAGCGCTCGCCGCCCGCGCACGCGAGCACGCGCACACGGCGATGATCGGGCGCTCGCACGGCATCCACGCCGAGCCGATCACGTTCGGCCTCGCGCTCGCCGGCCACCACGCCGAGCTCGCCCGCGGTCGCACGCGGCTGCAGGTCGCGCGCGAGGAGATCGCGGTCGGCAAGATCGCCGGCGCCGTTGGCACCTACGCCCACCTCACGCCCGAGATAGAGGCCGACGCGCTCGGCAAGCTCGGGCTGCGGCCGGAGACGGTGGCGACCCAGATCGTCTCGCGCGATCGGCACGCGGCGTACTTCGCGGCGCTCGGCGTGGTCGCGGCGGGCATCGAGCGGCTCGCGACCAACGTGCGCCACTGGCAGCGCACCGAGGTGCTCGAGGCCGAAGAGGCCTTCACCGCCGGCCAGAAGGGCTCGTCGGCGATGCCGCACAAGCGCAACCCGATCCTCAGCGAGAACCTGTGCGGCCTCGCGCGCGTGGTGCGCATGGCGGTGCTCCCCGCGATGGAGAACGTCGCGCTGTGGCACGAGCGCGACATCTCGCACTCGTCGGTGGAGCGGATGATCGCCCCCGATTCGACGGCGACGCTCGCGTTCATGCTCGAGCGCGCGGCCTCGTTGGTCGAGGGCCTCGTGGTCTACGACCAGAACATGCGCAAGAACCTCGAGCGCACCGGCGGGCTGTTCTTCAGCGAGGGCGTGTTGCTCGAGCTCGTGGGCAAGGGCGTGGCGCGGCAAGAGGCGTACGTCTGGGTGCAGCGCAACGCGATGCGCACGTGGAAGGAGAACGCGAGCTTCCTCGACGGGCTGCTCGCCGATCCGGACGTGTCGGCGAAGCTCACGGCGGAGGAGATCCGCCACTGCTTCGACATGGGGCACGTGCTGCGCCACGTCGACGCGATCCTGCACCGCGCGCTCGGGAGCTGAGCCGCGACCGTCAGGGAGCGGGTTGTCGAACGGGACAACCCGCGACAACCCGTGACAACCCGCTCGCTTACGCTCGCGGCTCCGGCGTGATGGCGATTAGAACGTCGCGTCGAGGCCGAAGGTCATGCCGGTGGCGATGCCGCGGGTGATGACCGGGTTGACCGAGGGAACGAGCGAGACGGGCGGGGGCGGCGGGGGCGCCTTCTCGTCGGGGATGCGGCCCATCTGCTGGGTCGCGAGGTGGCGACCGATCAGCGCGCCGACCACCGGGCCGATCACGAGCGCGCCGAACTTGCCGATGATCTCGAGCGGACGACCGTCGGCGTCCACCTTCGCGAAGAGGATGACGCCGAGGCCCGCGCCGACGCCGAGGCCGGTCACCGTTCCCGCGAGGCGCGTGTCCTGATCGCGGTAAGCGCGAATGAGCCACGAGCCGGCCGCGCCGCCGGACACGCCGCCGATGACGCCGCCGACGATCGGGCCGATCACCGCGGGCTGCGCGTCGTCGAAGGCTATCCCGGTCAATCCACCGGCGACGACGCCGCCGGCCGCGCCGATCATGATCGGCAGCCACTCGGACGAAGCGACCTGGCTACCGTGCGTGCCGCCGGTCTCCTTTCGCCATTCGTACGATTCTTCCGCCGCGCTCGCGTGCGTGGTGGCGAGCGTGGAAATGAGGGCAATGAGGGCTGAGCCTGCGAGGAGCCGGGGCATGGGCCCCCGAGGGTACAACAGGTTTCCCCGTCGCCGCGCGCGTGCTACTTGGGGGGCCTCCTCGATGTCCCAAACGGAGTCGCCCGAGTCCCTGCGCGCCGAGCTCAAAGCGCTGATTGTCCGCGAGTTGAACCTCGAGGGCCGCGACCCGGCGAGCATCGTCGACGACGCCCCGCTCTTCGGCGAGGGCCTCGGGCTCGATTCCCTCGACGCGCTCCAGCTCGCGATGTCGATCGAGGAGCAGTACGCCGTGCGCATCCCCGAGGGGCCCGACGGGCGCACCGCGTTCGCGTCCGTCAACGCGCTCGCGGACTGGGTCTCGAACCACCGTTCGTCGAAGTAGTCGTGCGCGTCGCGCTCACGGGCACGGGGATGGTCTGCGCCGTGGGCCGCTCGGTGGCCGAGGCGTGGCCGCGCATCGCGCGGGGCGAGCGCGGCATCGGGCCGGTCACCCTGTTCGACGTCACCGGGCAGCGCGCGTCGATCGCAGCCGAGGTGAAGGGGCTCGTCCCCCGCACCGCGCAGTCCGGCGCGCCGTGGTCGCGCAGCGACACCATGGCCTACGACGCCGCGCGCGAGGCGCTCGCCGAGGCCGGCATCGACCCAACGAAGCACCGCGTCGGCCTGATCGTCGGCGGCACCACGGGCGGCATGTTCGAGACCGAGCAGCTGCTCGCGCGCATGCACGCCGACCCGAGCCAGCGCATCCCCAACCCCGAGATGCTCGCGCACCCGCTCTCGGCCACGGCCGATCGCCTGGTCTCGGCGCTCGGTCCGTTCGCGCGCGCGCGAACGATCTGCTCGGCGTGCTCGAGCGGCGCCAACGCCTTCGCCCTCGGCGCGGCGTGGCTCGACCTCGGGGTCGTCGACGCAGTGCTGGTCGGCGGAACCGACGGGCTCTGTCGCCTCACGTACACCGGCTTCAACGCGCTCGGCGCCGTCGACCCGAACCCCGCGCGCCCGTTCGACAAGAACCGGCGCGGCCTCACGCTCGGCGAGGGCGCCGGGTTCGCCGTGCTCGAGCGCCCCGAGGCGGCGCTGGCCCGCGGCGCGGAGTGGGAGGTCGAGCTCGCCGCCGCCGGCATCACCTCCGAGGCCCACCACATCACCAACCCATCCGAGGACGGCGCGCTCGCGGCGCGCGCGATCCAACGGGCGCTCGAGAGCGCGGGCCTCGATCGGTCGGCGGTCGGCTACGTCAACGCGCACGGCACGGCCACGCCGCTCAACGACGCGATGGAGTCGCGCGCCCTGCTCCTCGCCCTCGGCGAAGACGTATCGAGAGTTTATGTTTCGTCGACCAAGGGCGTGATGGGGCACACCCTCGGCGCCGCCGGAGCCATCGAGGCCATCCTCTGCGCGCTCGCGATCAAGCATCGAACGCTGCCGCCTACGGCTGGCCTCGAAGAGGTCGATCCCAAGTGCGAGCACCTGCGGCACGTGCCGCCGGGCGGCGTCGCGGCAGACGTCGACGTCGCGCTCTCCAACTCCTTCGGCTTCGGCGGCGTCGACACCGTGCTCGCCCTCGCGCGCCGCGGGGTCGCCGGCGGCCCCGCCCTGCCGCACCGCCGGGTCTATGTCAGCGGCATGGGCACCACGTCGGCCGCGGGCGCGCTGCGGGACGACGAGAACGCGCGCCTGATTGGGCCCGTCGCCACCGACCACGATCCGGTCGCCGGTCTCGACCCCGCGCGCGCCCGTCGCCGCGATCGCGCCGCGCGCCTCGGCACCGTCGCGGCCTCCCTCGCCGGTGCACGCGCGGGGGACGGCGTGATGATGGGCACGAGCTACGGCGACGCCGACGGCAGCGCGGCGTTCCTCGCTCGGGTGTTCGACAAGGGCCCGCGCCTCGCTCCGCCCGCCGACTTCCCGAACCTCGTGCCCTCCTCGCCGACCGGGCACATCTCGATCTACCTCGGCCTCCACGGGCCGGCGCTGGCCGTCGCCGATCTCTCCACGAGCGGCGAGGCCGCGGTCGCCACCGCGTTCGAGCTGCTCGCCACGGGCGACGCGGACTCGATCGTCGCCGGCAGCGTCGAGGGCCCGAGCGAGATCGCGGCCAACTGCCTCGCGCCAGCCTTCCGCGCGCTCGAGGGCAAGGTCCGCGGCTCGCGGCGCACCGAGGGCGCCGCCGCCGTGCGCCTGTCGATCGAGCCGAGCGCGCTCGAGGTCGTGCAGGTCGTGCAGGGCGACAGCGCCGCGGCGGTGATCGGCAGCAGCGCGCCGCCGCGC
>JALHOE010000070.1 GCA_022843175.1 Deltaproteobacteria bacterium | reverse complement strand
CGAGACCCGCGAGGTCGCGCGCGAGGTCGGCGTCGATCCCGCCACCGTCGCCGGCTCCGGTGAATTCGGCCGCGTCACGCGCGACGACGTGCTCCGCGCCGCCACTCCGCAGACCACGCCGAAGCCGCCGGCCGTCGGCGCCACGCCCTCGCCGCCCTCGGTCCGCGAGCGCAAAGACGTGCAGTCCCCCGCGCAGCCCCGCGCCAACGGCGGCAACAGCGCCGAGCTGCAGAACCTGATCAACGCCGCGCTCGCCGAGGGCAAGCAGGTCTACGTCCCGCCGATCCCCAACGTCGGGTTCGGCGCCTTCAAGGTCCCGCCGTACAACGAGAAGCCGGGCGACCAGCTCATCCCGTTCTCGCGCCGTCGCCGCATCACTGCGGCGCACATGGTCTATTCCAAGCAGACCTCGCCGCAGGTCGTCACGGTCGCCGAGTGCGACATGCAGCTCACGGCACGCCTGCGCGACGCGCACAAGGACCGCTACAAGAAAGAGGGCGTCGGTCTCACCTACCTCGCCTTCATCGTCCACGCGACGGCGATCGCGCTCAAGGAGAACCCGTCGCTCAACGCGCGCGTGCTCGACGACGCTTACGTACTCCTCCGCGACATCAACCTCGGCGTCGCGGTCGACACGAAGGACGGCCTCGTCGTCCCGGTGATCAAGCGCGCCGACGGCCTCAACGTGCGCGGCATCGCGCAGGCGATCGACGACGCCGCGAAGAAGGCGCGCGACGGCAAGCTCACCCCGGACGACCTCGCCGGCGCGTCGTTCAGCGTCACCAACCCCGGCCTCAAGGGCAACCTGTTCGGCGGCGCGATCATCAACCAGCCCAACGTCGGCATCCTCCGCATCGGCGAGCTCAAGAAGCGCGTGGTGGTCGTCGAGACCGACGGCGCCGACACGATCGCCATCCACCCGGTCATGTACATGGCGCTCAGCTACGACCATCGCATCGTCGACGGCGTCGCCGCCAACAGCTTCCTCTGGCGCGTGCGCGAGCTCCTCGAGAAGGGCGAGTTCGAGGTTTAACGCGTTTGACGGAGGGTGGGCGTTTAGGCGCTCGCTTACGCGCGCGCCTAGGCTTCGATCACCGGGCCGAACACCACTGCGCCGCCGACGACGAAGACGAAGTCGAACATCGCGAGGAGCTTGATCCAGTCGCCGAGCTCGCTGACCGTCGCGCCGTCGATGAGGTCGCGGGTGGCTGCGACGCCGACGATGAGCGTGGGCGTCAGGAGCGGGAACAGCACCGCGGCGAGGATCAGCTCGCGCGCGCGGGTGCGCACCGTCATCGCTCCGAACAGCGTGCCGCTCGCGGCGACGCCGACCGTGGCGAGGCCGAGGAGCAGCGCGAGCGGGCCGACGATCGCGCCCAGGTTCACGTGCAGCATCAGCGACACGAGCGGCACCACGACGAGCTCGATCGCCACCAGGAACACGGCGACCCCAATCGCCTTGCCGAAGAAGACGGCCGGTCGGGATACCGGGCCGGCGAGGAGCGCGTCGAGCGCGCCGTCCTCGCGTTCGCGCTGCCAGGTGCGCCCGAGCGCGAGGACGGCGGAGAACGCGGTCGCGATCCAGATCGCCCCCGGCGCGAGGTGGTGGGCCCCGGCCGGTCCCTCGTAGAACGCGACCGAGGTGAGGATGGCGAGGAGCGCGCCGAAGAAGCCGCCGGTGACGACGATCTCGCCGGTGCGCCGCTCGATCGCCAGGTCTTTCCGGGCGATGAGCCACGCCTGCGTCCACGCGCTCGGCGAGCGTTCGGTCATCGCGATCGCATCCTACAACGTGTCGCGCGTTTGCTGCGGTGATGCTGCATCGCCACAGTGCACGCACGCGATCGCGGCGCAAAGCCGCGGATCGCGCACTGGTATGCGCGTTGCGAAGAGGGGTTCGCATGGACATCGCCCTTCCTTTCGCGCGCGCGGTCGCCTGGCTCGAACAGCGACTGACGCGCAGCGGCCCCCGCGCCTACGCCGATACCCACACCGTCGCGCTCGACCTCATCGCCGGCGCGCCACCGTGCCGCGTCCTCGATCTCGCCGCCGGCCGCGGCGACCTGAGCGAGCGGCTCCTCGAACGCGGCCACGACGTCGTCGCCGTCGAGCGCTACCTCGAGCAGTTCCGCGCCAAGGTCCCGCTCATCGACGCCGACCTCAACCAGCGGTGGCCCTTCGACGACGGCGCATTCCAGATCGCGATGGCCGTCGAGATCCTCGAGCACCTCGAGAACCCGCGCGGCTTCTTTCGCGAGCTGTCGCGCGTGCTGCGCCCACGCGGGGTCGCCGTCGTGTCCACCCCGAACATCACCAGCGCGATGTCGCGCGCGATGTTCGTGACCGCCGGCCAATGGGACCTGTTCTTCAACCACCCGTGGCGCCTGCGCGATCCCTACAGCGAGCATGTGCAGGGGCACATCACACCCCTGCCCTCCTGGCTCCTCTCCCACCACGCCCGCGACGCCGGGTTCGAGGTCGAGGCGTTCGCCTACTCGCGCGCATGGCTGCCCGGGCTCCCCTGGCGGCTCAACCCGCTCCCCCGGTCGCCAGCGTTCGGTCGGATCCTGCTCGCGCGCCTGCGCAAGGTCTGATCTGCTCGCAGGGGTGGAGCTCCACCATCTGGCGGTCGTGGTCGAGGATCTCGGGCGCGCCGAGCGGTTCTATTGCGGGGTGCTCGGTCTCTCCGTGCTCCGGCGGTGGGAGGACGAACGCGGCGAGCACCGCTCCACCTGGATTTCGCTGGGTGGAGGGGCCTTCCTGGCGATCGAGCGCGCCGCCCGCGGCGGCCCCAAGCGAAGCGACGAGGCGCCGGGCCTCCACTGCGTGGCGCTCCGGATCCCCAAGTCCGAGCGCGAGAGCTGGCGCGCGCGCGTCGAGGTGGAACGCGAGAGCCCGTACACACTTTATTTTCGCGACCCCGACGGCAACCTGATCGCTCTCAGCCACTACCCGGACTGAGGTATCGTCTCCCGCCATGGCGACCCATCTCGTCGACTACAGCGTGTCCGAAGGCGTCGCGACCATCGCGCTCAACGATCCGCCGATGAACGCGTACACGCACGAGATGATGAAGGACCTCGACGCGGCGATCCTCGAGGCTCGCTTCGACAACGACGTCCACGTCCTCGTCGTCACCGGTCACGGCGAGAAGTTCTTCTGCGCCGGCGCCAACATCCGGATGCTGTCCGAGGTCGACGAGACCTATAAATACTACTTCTGCCTCCACGCCAACGAGACCATCTCGCGCCTCGAGCAAACGCCGAAGCTGGTCATCGCCGCGATCAACGGCCACTGCGTCGGCGGCGGCCTCGAGATCGCGATGGCCTGCGATCTCCGCATCGCCCGGCGCGGCGCCGGCAAGCTCGGCCTCCCGGAGGTGAACCTCGGCGTGCTCCCCGGCACCGGCGGCACCCAGCGCCTCGCGCGCCTGATCGGCAAGCCGCGCGCGATCCAGCTGATGGTCGAGGGCACCACGTTCGAAGCCGGCGAGGCGCTCGACGCCGGCCTGCTCAACTACGCGTGGGACGCCGAGTCGCGCGAGCAGTTCCTCGCCAAGGTGCAGGACTACGCCAAGCAGTTCACCCCGCCCAACAAGCCGTCCTTCGCCGTCGGCCGCATCAAGCGCGCGGTGCAAACGGGCGCCGAGCTGCCGCTCGAGTACGGCCTCGCGTTCGAGCGCGAGCTGCAGGCCGAGCTCTTCGGCTCCGACGACGCCCGCGAGGGCCTCGCCGCGTACATCGGCAAGCGCACCCCGCAGTTCAAGGCTCGTTAGATCTACTGGCAGTCAGTCCGGGCACGAGCACGGGCACGGGCACGGGCAGAAACACCAATCACCGCGGCTTGAGCGGGTGGTCGGGGGCGAGGGTGACGCGCTCGCCGGCCTCCTCGAGCGGCGCACAGAAGTTGAACGTGTCGAGCGCCATCTCGCCCCCGCGCGGCGCGCGCGCGGGATCGTTGGCGTAGGCGGTGACCGAGCAGTTCGCGACCTCGTGGGTGCGATCGACAGCGAGGATCTCCTCTTCGGTCATCCGCTCGAACAGGTAGCGGAAGCAGTGCACCACCACCGAGTGGCACACGATCAACACGCGCTCGCCCGCGTACTCAATCGACATGCTGTCGATCACCGAGCGGAGGCGCAGGATGATGTCGCACCACGACTCGCCGCCCGGGGGGCGGTGATAGAACTTGCCGAGCAGCTGCCGCAGCTCCGCTTGATCGGGGTGCAGCTGCGCGATTCCGTGCTTGGTGAGCCGGTCGAGGATGCCGAACTCGCGCTCGCGGAGGCGCTCGTCGGTGACGAGCTGCGGCGCGGACTCGCCGAGCTGCGCGCGGATCCGCTCGGCGGTCTCCACCGCGCGGACGTACGGCGACGAGAGGATCACCGTGGGTTGTCGGTCCGCGCTCAGCTTGGCGAACCAGCACCCGAGCGCGTCGGCCTGGCGCTCGCCGAGCGCCGACAGCGTCACGTCGCAGTCGCGGGTGGCGATGTCCACCCGTGACGCCCTCGCGGCCTCCGCGGCGTGGCGCGCGACGTTGCCCGCGCTCTCGCCGTGCCGAACGATCCACACATAACCGGGCCACTTCTGCGGCATTGCGGGGCGGAGTCTCGCACGAGTCGGAGTCCACCCGTACCGGATCGCTGCCGCCCGAACGTTTCGCACGCGAAACGATTTGCTATGGAGCTAAACGATCGCTAGAAAGTAGGAAGTCGCACTTCCAACTCACGGAAACCCCCGAAATGGCCGCCCAACCCGAGCTCCTGAAGATGTCCGCCCTCGCGCGCCGCAGCGGCGTGCCGGCGGCGACCATCAAGCACTACCTCCGCGAGGGGCTGCTCCCCGGCGCGCACATCAAGAGCAGCAAGAACATGGCGCTCTATGACATGCGGCTGATCGAGCGCGTCCGCGCCATCAAGGAGCTGCAGCGCACCAAGTTCCTCCCGCTCAAGGTGATCAAGGGCGTGCTCGACGGCATCCAGCCGGACACCGATGCGGAGACGTCCCAGGCCATCCGCCGGGCGCTCGACGAGATGGCGCCCCTCGAGGCGCGCACGCGCAAGCAGCTCCTCGAGTCGGGGCTGCCCGAAGCGGAGCTCGACTTCTTCAAGAACCTCGGGCTCCTCGAGCCGACCGTCGAGGCGGGCGAGGAGGTCTACGTCGGCGACGACCTCCAGCTCCTGCGCATCCTCGGCGAGTCGCGGCGCGCCGGCATCACGCCGGACATGCTGCCGCCGCAGATCCTCGAGCCCTACGCGCGCGCCATCCGCGAGCTCGTGCGCACCGAGCTGCGGATGTTTCGCGAGGGCGTCATCCCGCGGGCCGGCGAGAACGTGCGCGAGCTGGCCGAGGTCGCGACCAAGCTCTCCGAGCAGCTCGTGGTCGTGCTGCGCCGCAAGTTGATCCTCCCGACGCTGCGACAGCTCGCCAACCGCGAGCAGGAAATCCCCGCCAACGACGCGCCGAAGAAGCGCACCGGAAAGAAGAAGCGATGAAGAAGCTGCTCCTCGTTGCGCTGGCCATCGGATGCGGCTCGTCCACCGAGCAAGGGGCCACGCCGGACGCCGGAAACGACGCCGCGACGTCGACGGCGTGCGCCGCGCTCTTCAGCAAGCCCGGCCCCCACGTCGCCGGCGTCACCACGGTGACGATCAACGGCACCATCACCGAGATCTGGTACCCGGCCACCGCCGCGGGTGCGAAGCGCGACGTCTACGACATGCGCAACTGGCTCCCGGAGGGGGAGCGCTCGAAGATCACCGACGACAAGACCCCGCTCCACACGACGGACGCCTACCGCGACGTGCCGCTCAAGGCGGGGAAGTACCCGGTGGTGCTCTTCAGCCACGGGCTCGGCGGCTACCGCCTGCAGTCGTCGTTCCTCATGACGCACCTCGCCTCGTGGGGCTACGTGGTCGCCGCGCCCGATCACGTCGAGCGCGGCCTCGCGCTGGTGCTCGCCGGCGATCTCTCCAAGATCGAGGACAAGGCGGCCGACCAGCTGAAGGGCGCGCTCTCGTACCTCGAGAAGGAGCCGCGGTTCGCGGGCTCCCTCGACCTCACCAAGATCGCGGCGATCGGTCACTCGATGGGCGGCGCCGCGGTGTCGACCGTGATCGACGACCCGCGCATCGCGACCGGCGTGTGGCTCGCGAGCGGTGGTTTCGGCGAGAGCCCGCCGGGCAAATCGGCGCTGATGATGTGGGGCACCGCCGACCGCGTGGCCAAGGCGTCGACGATCGAACAGGCGTTCGAGAAGCAGCCCCCCGGCACCCGCGGCGTCGGGGTGCAGCAGGCCGGCCACATGGCGTTCACCGATCTCTGCGTCATCGGACGCGATCGCGGCGGCGTTCTGCAGATCGCGAGCGACGCTGGGATCAAGGTCGAGGACCTGGTGAAGACGCTCGCCAGCGACGGCTGCGGCAAGCAGCCGGGCGGAGCGGACTACCTCGCGCCGGAGGACGGGTGGCCGGTGATCAACCACTACGTCACCGCGCACCTGCAGAACACGTTCGATCCGGCGACCAAGACCTGCTTCGGCGACCGCGTCGCCACGCTGACCACGAAGTAACCGAGAAGAGGCTCTCCCATGAAGACTGCACAAGTCCTAGCTTTGGTGTGCGTGCTGACCGCCTGCGGCGGTTCGACCGAGTCGGAGTCGTTCGATGGCACCGACAGCGCCGTCGTCGACACGGGCACGACGACGACGCCCGCGGACAGCGGGACCGCGCCCGCGACCGACAGCGAGGCGCCCGCCGCCGACAGCGGCACCGCGAGCGAGACCGGCACCCCCGCGACCGACACTGGCACCCCCGCGACCGACACCGGCGGCGGCGGCGGCGGCGGCGAGGCCGGCAAGGTGAACTGCGGCCCGACGCTCAAGTGCACGATCCCGCAGGTGTGCTGCATCGGCTTCGCCGGCGGCGCGAGCTACAAGTGCGAGGCGATGTGCAGCGGTCTCTCGGCCGCGGCCAAGTGCGACGGCCCCGAGGACTGCAGCGGCGGGCAGCGCTGCTGCTCCGGCTTCCCCTCGGGCGCGCAGTGCAAGGCCACGTGCGGGACGAGCGAGCAGGACATGTGTCACACCACGAGCGACTGCACCGGCGGCAAGACCTGCAAGGAGTGCACGACGCCGGGCGGTGGGCCGGCGATGAAGTTCTGTGTCGCGGGCGGCAAGTGTCCGTTCTGAGGTTCGCGCTCTGCGCCGCGCTCCTCGGGTGCGGCAGCGAGGGCACCGAGGCACCGGCGGTGACCGACACCGGCACCGCCGTGGCCGACACGTCGTCGACGACGGCCACGCTCGGCAAGATCAAGGTCAGCGTCCGCTACACCGGCACCCGCAAGGGGCAGCTGGCGATCGGCGCGTTCACCGAGCCGGAGCCGAAGACCCAACCCCCGGTCACGTTCGACACCACCAAGTCGCCCGTCTTCCCCTACCAGGGCGAGCTGCGCGCCCTCGAACCAGGGACCTACTGGGTCATCGCCCTGCTCGACGTCGAGCCGTACAGCGGCGCGAGCGTGCGACCGGGCACCGAGGACCGGAGCGCGACGTCCGCGGCCGTCGAGATCAAGGGCGGCGAGGAACGGACCGTGGAGCTGACGATCGCGGACTGACTGCACAATGCCACCGCGGACGCGCTTTCGTTTGCGGACACCCGAAGACGCACTACAAGGAGTCCTCCATGGAAAAGACCTCGCTTCGCTTGCTCGCCGCCCTGCCGGTTCCGGACGCAACGTGGGAGCCGAAGGAGCCGGCCACGCGCCCCAACCACCATCCGCGCGGCATCCTGAGGAACGCTTCCGGGGTCCACCCGATCGTCGTGGTCGACGCCACGCCTTCGACGCAGCGCAGCGGACGCGCCGAGTCGGCGTAGCTAGAGGCGCGACGGCGGACGCGGTATTCCCGGCGTCCCCATGGCGAACAACATCACGAGCGTCTCCAAGGAGTCGCGCCGCTTCACTCCGTCCGACGAGTTCCGCAAGCAGGCTCGGATCAAGAGCCGCGAGGAGTACGAGGCGCTCTACCAGCGCTCGATCAACGACCCCGCGGCGTTCTGGCTCGACGAGGCCCGCGAGATCCCGTGGAGCAAGGAGCCGAAGAAGGGGCTCGACTGGAAGGAGCCTCACGCCAAGTGGTACGAGGGCGGTGAGCTCAACGCGTCGGTCGCGTGCCTCGATCGCTGGAAGGGCACGCCCACGTGGCACAAGGCCGCGATCGTGTGGGAGGGCGAGCCGTTCTATCAGACCGGCGAGCCCGAGGTGCAGACGCTCACCTACGCGCAGCTGCACGCCAAGGTCGTAAAGCTCGCGGCGAAGCTGCGCCGCCTCGGCATCGCCCAGGGCGACCGCGTCGCCATCTACATGGGCATGGTCCCCGAGGTCGTCGTCGCGATGCTCGCGTGCGCGCGGATCGGCGCGCCGCACACCGTGGTCTTCGGCGGCTTCGCGGCCGATGCGCTCCGCGATCGAATCAACGACTGCGGCGCCAAGGCGCTGATCACCCAGGACATCGGGTATCGGCGCGGCAACGAGGTGAAGCTGTTCGACGCCGCGCACGCCGCCGCCGCGCAGTGCCCGAGCCTGCGCACGATCCTCGTGCACACGCGCAAGCTCGAGAACCTCCACCTCGACGACGACGCGTTCGCCACCAAATTCGCCGTCACCGAGGGCAGCCAGGAGGTCGAGCGCATGATCGCGCGCACCGACCTCGTCCCCAAGGACGAGGCGGCCACGCCGGTCGACGCCGAGCACCCGCTGTTCGTGCTCTACACGTCGGGCTCGACGGGCAAACCCAAGGGCGTGCTCCACACCACCGCGGGCTACCTGATGGGGGCCTACGTCTCCACGAAGTACGTCTTCGACCTCAGGGACGACGACCTCTACTTCTGCACCGCGGACGTCGGCTGGGTCACCGGGCACAGCTACATCGTCTACGGGCCGCTCTCCAACGGCGCCACCGCGCTGATGTTCGAGGGCGCGCCGAACTGGCCGCAGCCCGATCGCCTGTGGGACATCATCGACCGCCACAACGCGACGATCCTCTACACCGCGCCGACGGCGATCCGCGCCTTCATCCGCACGGGCGAGGAGTGGCCGGCCAAGCACGACCTCTCGTCGCTGCGTCTGCTCGGCACCGTCGGCGAGCCGATCAACCCCGAGGCGTGGCTCTGGTACCACCGCGTGATCGGCGGCGGGCGCTGTCCGATCGTCGACACCTGGTGGCAGACCGAGACGGGCTCCATCGCGATCACCACGCTCCCCGGCGCGGTCGACGCCAAGCCGGGCAGCGCGGGTCTGCCGTTCTTCGGCATCGTCCCGAAGGTCGTCGATCAAGAGGGCAAGGAGGTCGCGCGCAACGCGGGCGGCAAGCTCATCCTCGCCAACCCCTGGCCCTCGATGCTCCGCACCGTGTGGGGCGACGACGCGCGCTACGCCGCGCAATACTGGTCCGACGTCCCCCACGTCTACACCACCGGCGACGGCGCGCGGCAGGACGAGGACGGCTACTTCTGGGTGGTCGGCCGCATCGACGACGTGCTCAACGTCGCGGGTCATCGCATCGGCACCGCCGAGATCGAGAGCGCGCTCGTGTCGCACCCGTTCGTCGCCGAGGCCGCCGCCGTGGGGCGACCCGACGAGCTGAAGGGTCAGGCGCTCGTCGTGTTCGTCACGCTCAAGACCGGCGCGGCCGCGACCGACGAGACACGCGCCAAGCTCCTCGAGCACGTGGCGAAGGAGATCGGAAAGTTCGCCCGCCCCGACGGCCTCCGCTTCGCCGCCGCGCTCCCGAAGACGCGCAGCGGGAAGATCATGCGGCGCCTACTCAAAGACCTCGCGGCCGGCGTCGAGTCCAAGGGCGACACGTCCACGCTCGAGGACCTCAACGTGCTCGCGCAGCTGCGCGGCGCCGAGGAGTAGGCGTTCAGGGCGCTCGCTTGCGCGCGCGCCGGGCGAGGCCCCACACGAGCGCGAGCAGCGCGAACGCCGGAGCGTTCGTCCTGCTCGAGCCCGGGGTGCGGCAGCCGCACGTCGAGGCCTCGGGCAGATCGGCGGCGACCGAGGCGTCGGCCGAGGCGTCCTCGATCGCGGTCCCGGTGTCGTCGACGGCTGCTCCGGTGTCGTCGACGGCTGCACCGGTGTCCTCGACCGCGCCGGTGTCGTCGACCGCGCCGGTGTCGTCGACCGTGCCGGTGTCGGTGCCGCCGTCCGCGCACGACGACGCGACGGACCAGGCGGTCTTCGACGCCGGCGGATCGCAGAGCTGGCAGCTGTCGCCCGGCTTGAGCTCGCCGTAGTCCCAGCACTTGCCGTCGATGACGCACTTGCCGGCCTTGATGCCGCTCGCGGTGGCCGTGCAGGTCTTGGTGGCCTCGTCGCACGACACCGTGGTGGTGCAGGTGAGGCCGCAGTTGTTGGTGGTCTTGAGGCAGTCGCCCCAGTCGTCGCACGCGTAGGCGGCGCAGTAGCTGCCGGTGCCCGCGTCGCTCGCGGACGCGCCGCACTTGGTGCCGACGGCCGCGTACTCGAAGCAGTCGCCGAACGAGTCGCAGAAGGGACCGCACGACGGGTCGCCGCCGCACGCCTTCTTCGGGTCGGTGCCGACCGCCGCGTTGACGCAGTCGCCGACCTTGCCGGGCAGGTTGCAGCTCTGACAGTCGCCCGCGCAGGCGGTGGTGCAGCACACCCCGGTCACGCAGAAGCCCGTCGCGCACTCCGTGTTCGAGGTGCAACCCGCGCCCTTGGGCTTGGTGCACACGCCCTCGAAGCCCGGCGCGGCGCAGGTCTGTCCCTCGGGGCACGAAGCGGTCTTGCAGCACACGCCCTCGGTGCAGAACAAGCCACCGGGGCAGGCCATCGTCGCCGAGCAGGCGGCGCCGATGGTGCCGTCGAACAGCTCGCTCGCGGTGGTCTCGGTGCCGTCGGTGTCGCTGGTGAGGCCGCCGGTGACGAGCACCTTGTCGCCGAGCGCGGCCCACGCCGGGAGCAGACGCGCGGTCGCCATGCCGGCGCTCGAGAGAAGCTTCGCGGTGGTCTTGGGATCGGCCCCGAGGTCGAGGAGATCGGCGGTGCCGGTCGGGGTCATCGCGTAGATCGGGTCGTCGTTCTCGACGTTGCCGGCCGCGAGGAGGATGCGACCGTCGGTGAGGCGCGCGCCGACGTGGAACATGCGCGGCTGGGTCATCTTCGGCGTGAGCTTGCTCCACGCCGTGCCGTCCCAGTACTCGATCGTCGAGAGCGTGTAGTCGAAGTCGTTCCAGCCGCCGGCGACGATCGCGCGCGGCGTCGCGCCGGGGATGGGCACGAGCACGCCGTCGGAGCGGTCGGTGGTCATCGACCCGCCCGTGGCCCACGTCTTGGTGGCGGGAGAGAACAGCTCGACGCTGCTCAGCTGCGCCGAGAAGCCGCTCGCGTCGACGCCGTGACCGCCGGCGACCATCAGCCGACCGTCGGGCAGGAGCGCGTGCGCGGTGTGCGAGCGTTCGGCGGTCATCGACGTGGCGGTGAACCAGTTGTCGGTCGCCGGCTCGTAGTACTCCGCGGTCTTGAGCGGCTTGGTCTTGATCGACGCGGCGGGCATGCCGCCGGCGACGAACACCACGTCCTTGCCGTCGATCTTCGTGGGGGCGACGGCGTGCCACGCGCGGCCGCTGCTCATCGCCGCGCCCGCCGTCCACGCGCCCGCGGCGCTGCGCACGTAGGTGTTGCTCTTGGGGACGCCGGTGGAGACCGCGGGGAAGCCGCCGGTGACCACGACCGAGCCGTTGGGCATCGCCGCCACGCCGACGCCCTTGCCGAGCTGCTCGGGGAGCGCCGACGACGCGGCCCAGGTGGACGTCGCGGAATCGTACAGCTCGGTGCTGGTGGGGACGGTGCCGGTGCCGCCGACCAGGAGGAGCTTGCCGGCGTCGGTGCCGGCCGCGATCGCCACGATCTTGTGATACGCGTGCGTCTGCTTGGTGTTGCCGGTGCCGACCCACGCCGGATCGACGAGCACCGGGAACGCGAGGCCGCGACCGTCGAGCGTGGCGGTGACGACGCAGCTCTTCTCGCCGGGGGCGACCACCGGGCGCCCCCACGGACCGCGCGGATCGCGATCGACCGCGCAGCCGCTCACGCCGATCGCGCCCGCGCGACGGACGCCGCGGCTGTCGACGAGCTCGGGCGCGGGGACGCGGAGGCGCGGGGTGCCCTTGGCGTCGAGCAGCTCGAGGGTGCCGTCGACCGCGCGGAGGCCCGCGGTGTTTCCGAGCGACAGGTCGTAGACGAGCTCGAGCGTGTCGCGCGGCTCGGTGACCTCGTAGACGTCGTCGAGGCCGTCGCTGTCGACGCGACGGAACAGGGTGACGCCGGGCATGACCTCGGGGTGGATCGCGAAGTGCTGCGCCCACTCGACGCCGGCGTGGGCGACGCGCGGCTTGATCGTGACGTCGAGCTCCGCGGCGCCGATCTTGGCGGCGCCGTCGGCGAAAGCGGGGAGCGTGACGCGTGTGGCGGGCACCTTGCCGCGCGGCGCGCGCTGGAGCGCGACGAACTCCTCGCCCGCGCGCGCGAAGCCCTCGACCCCGGCGTGCTCGAGGAACGGGACGCGCTTGTCCTTGCCGCGGAAGCGCCGGTGCACCTCGCGGATCAGCGCCCCGCCCCGCGGCGTGGACTCGACCGGCGCGAGCGCCGCCTGCTCGGGCGAGGGCGGCGGCGACGCGTCGCCGCGGCAACCGAGGAGCGCGAACGGAACGACTGAGAACGCGCGAAGGAAGGCTCGCATAACTGCTCCGTACTGTGAGGGCGTCAGTCCCGCAACGATCGCTCGTCGGCGCGCCGCCGGCGCGCGATGGCGCGGGCGACCCCGAACAGAGACTCGAGCACGCCGATGAGGATGTAGCCAGCGAGCAACCAGACCAACACAAACGCGGGTTTGCCGTAGGTGCTGACGACCGCCGACGACACGACGACGAAGGTGACGACGGCCACCGTCCGCGCGTTGAGCTTCAGCTCCTTGAAGGAGCGGAACTTGATGGTCGACACCATGAACGCGCTCAGCGCGATGACGATCGCCATCAGCAGGTACGCGTGCTTGCGCGAGGGGAGGTCGCCCGCGATCGCGTGGTTCGCGACGACGAGCGAGATGAGCACCGCGGCCGCGCCGGGGATCGGCAGCCCGACGATGTACTTGCCCGGCTTGGCGGGCTTGCCCTCTTCGCGCATCGACAGCACGTTGAACCGCGCAAGGCGGATCGCGCCGCAAGCAGTGAACGCGAACGAGACGAACAGCCCCACGCCGCCGAGCTGATGCAGCGACCACTTGTAGACGAGGATGGCGGGCGCGAGCCCGAACGACACCACGTCGGCGAGCGAGTCGATCTGCAAGCCGAACGCGCTCTGCGTCTTGGTCGCGCGCGCGACGCGACCGTCGAGCGTGTCGAAGATCATCGCGAAGATGATCAGGAGCGCGGCGCGGAAGAAGTCGTCGTCCGAGCGCGCATCGGCAGAGAGGCGAATCGCGTCGAACCCGCAGAAGATGCTCGCGAGCGTGATCGCGTTCGGCAGCAGGAACAGGCTCTTCTTCAGGTTCACTCGCAGCAGTATATGCGGGCGCGTGCGAGGGAAAAACCTGCCCCGCTCAAACTCGTTGACCGCGAGGTTTGTAAGCGACTACGGTGCGCCCCGTTCGTCGGTCGCTCGTCTTCGGAAGTTCGTAAAGAGAGAGACCCGCGCTACTCGAAGAAGCAGTGGAGGTTGAAAATGGCCGTCGGTAAGGTGAAGCGTTTCTACAACGACAAGGGTTTCGGATTCATCAAGCAGTCCGATGGCCCGGACGTCTTCGTCCACTACACGCAGATCGAGGGCGAGGGCCGCAAGCAGCTCTTCGAGAACGAGACCGTGGAGTTCGAGATCAAGGAGGGCCCGAAGGGCCTCCAGGCGCTCAACGTGCGCCGTATCGCCGAAGCCACCGCGGGCTGATTCGCTTCACCGCTCAAGAGCGGCAAGACCCCTCTTCCTCACGGAAGGGGGGTTTTCGCTTTTGTAGCTCAACCCACCGACTCCACGACGGCCCTCACCGCAGCGTGGGCCGCTTCGTCGTGGCGAGCGAGATCGAGGTTGAGGACCGTGAGCGACGCGAGGCCCGCGTCGTGCGCCTCGGTGTCGCTCCCCGGGATTTGGTCGTGCGACACGCCGCTGCCCCCGAGCCAGTAGTAGGCGCGACCGCGTGGATCGATCCGCGCGTCGACCGTCTCGGTCCACAGCCGCGTGCCGAGCTTGGTGGCGCGAAGGCCCTTCACCGGCCCCGCGGGCACGTTGAGGTTGAAGAGCAACGCCGGACCGCGGGCGCGCGGGAGCCCGAGCACGCTTCGCGCGATCGACGCCACGAGGGCGGCGGTGGGCGCGGGCTCGAACACGACCGACCCGGAGTCGTTGGCGACGACGTCGACCGACGCGGCGATCGACGGGATGCCGCGGAGCGCGCCCTCGCGCGCGGCGGCGACGGTGCCGCTGTAGAAGATGTCCTGCCCGAGGTTGATGCCGCGGTTGATGCCGCTGACCACGAGGTCGGGCTTGCGCGGCACGACGGCCCTCGCGTGGCCATGCTCCCCGAGGTGGAGCGCGAGGTAGACGCAGTCGGCCGGGGTGCCGTCGAGCGCGTACCGGTCCTCCTCGATCCGACGGAGCCGCAGCGGGCGGTGCAGCGTGAGGGAGTGGCTCATCGCGCTCTGCTCGGTCTCGGGCGCGACGACGATCACGCGGCCGAGCTCGGACAGCGCGTCGGCGACCGCGCGCAGGCCCTTGGAGTAGAAGCCGTCGTCGTTCGCGCAGAGGATCAGCGGTCGGTCGTCGCTCACGGCGCGTCCGTATCACGGCGGTGGTAAAGACGCCCCATGGCTCGTTGGCATCGCAGCGGAACCAGCCGAGTGGGCGCGTTTGGCGTGTTCGACGTGCTCGCCCACGAGGTGCGGCGCGACGACGGCGACCCCGCGCGCCGCATCCACACGCTCGAGACACCCCTCGAATGGTGCAACGTCGTTCCGATCACACCGAGCGGCGACGTGGTGCTGATCCGCCTCCATCGCTTCGGCATCGACGCGCCGTCGCTCGAGATCCCGGGTGGCCTCATCGATCCCGGCGAGCAGCCGATCGACGCCGCGCGCCGGGAGCTGCGCGAGGAGTCGGGGTACGAGAGCGACGAGGTCAGCCCGCTCGGCGTGGTGCACGCGAACCCGGCGCTCCAGCCCACTCGCCTCCACATGTTCGTCGCCCGCAACTGTCGCCCCGCGCCGGGCGGTCAGCAGCTCGACGAGCTCGAGGACTGCGAGGTCGTGCTCGTGCCCCTCTCGGAGATCGACGCGCTGCTCCGGCGCGGCGAGATCACCCACGCGCTGGTGTGGACGGCGTTTCACGCGCTGCGGGTGCAGTGAAGCCCTCGCCGTATCGACCGCACGCGCAGCTGCTCGTCTGCACCCACCTGCGGACGGCCTCCGATCCGCTCGGCGGCGGCTGCGGCGCGCGTGGCGAAGAGGTGTTCGCCGCGCTCAAGGAGCGCACGCGCGGGAGCTCGGTGTGGGTCGCGCGCTCGAGCTGCCTCGGCCTGTGCCCTCAGCGCGGCTGCACCGTGGCGATCGCACCGGCGATGCAATACCTGATCGAGGTCGAGCCGGCCGACGTCGACGAAGTGCTCAGCGCTGCACGATGACGACGCGGTGATCGTCGCGATAGGTGATCGCCCCGCCCTCGCCGGGCGCGCCCCACGCCATCGTCCATAGGATCTCGCGCCGGAGGTTGCTCTGGTAGGCGAGCACCACCGGTCCCTGCTCGTTGGCGAACACCATCGAGGACGCGAGGCGGAACTTGTTCTCGGGGAGCTGGTGGAGCGCCACGACGAACGAGCCGCCCTTCGCGCGTCCGGTGACCACCACGATGTCGGTGCCGGTCTCCGGGCTCCAGAGGATCGGGTCGATCGTCACGTTCCACGCCGGGCCGGGCGGGGTCTTGGCCTTCTCGGTCACCTCGGCGACGTCGGTCTCCTTGAACAGACGGATCCCGCCGCGAAGGCGCGCGAGCTCGGGCATGGACCCGAGCACTTCGGAGAGGCGACTGAGATCGAGCGTCGCCTTGCGGAACGTGGGCGCGCTCTCGATGGCCGCGATCGAGACCGAGGGCGCGGGACCGCTGCAGCAGCGGAACCCGATCGGCTTACCGCTGACCCCCGGCTCCATCCCGTGCCGCGCGGCGCAGCGGTGGCTGGCGGCGGAGGCGCCGCCGAACGCGCCCTTCACCGCGACGCGCTTGGGGCCGCCGTCGGCGACCACGCTCGCGGTCCACTCCTGGATCGCCGCGCCCATCGAGCGCACGCCGAACCCGGAGACGCACTGCTCGGGGGTCTTGCTGCACGTCGGATCCCACGCGGCGCCCGCGGAGAAGAGATCGCCGTTCGGCCCGCGACACGCCCGCTCCCACTCGAGCTCGGTGCAGAGCCTTGCGCCCTTCTCGCTGCACAGCCGCGCCGCCTCGAGCTGCGAGGCGCCGGAGCGCGGGGGCTCTCCCGGCTTGTTCGGGTAGGGGAGCGCGTCGATCGAGAAGCCCGGCAGATCGTAGGCCGCAGCGATCGGCTCGAGGGTCGGATCGCGACCGTCGTCGCCGGGGACGCTGCCGGCGAAGAAGCGGCCGGGCGGGATGGCGATCGTCTCGCCCGCCTTCTCACCGCCCGCCCGACGCCCCGCGCCGGCCGCGACCTGGACGCTCGCCGCGGTGGGCACCGGGGTCGAGCCCTCGCGCGGGGCACCGGACGACGGGCGCCGGCAGCCGGCGAGGAGGACCATGACCGCGAGGAGGTACCGCACGGGACCTTCCCATCACGGATCGGGTGCCAAAGGCCAGTTTTCGGCGCCGAGCGCCGAGGCGGTCGTCGCTGACAGCTACTTGAGGAGACGGTCGAGGTTCGCGTTCTCCCAGGCGATCGCCCGGTCGTACTGGCGGTAGCGGCGCTCGCGAACGCGGAACTCGGGGGGGTGGAGCTTGCGGCGGCCGGCGACGCGGGTGGCCGGCATCACGTGGTGGAGCATCTCGTGGAAGATGACGAACGAGATGAAGTACCGGGGGACGAACGGCTGATCGAGCCGCGGGTGGATGCGGACCAGCTGCTCCTGCGCCGAGTAGGACCCGAGCTTGATGGTGGAGCGCTTGCGCCCGCGCGCCCGGCCCTCGTTGCCCCAGCAGATGCGGGCGTCGACCAGGCCGTCGAAGTAGAGGTTGTTGACCTCGGCGAAGAGCTCGTCGAGGTCGTGGTAGTCGCCGCGGTTGTCCTTGAGGGAGCGACGGTGCGGCTCGAGGCTGCGGATCCGCTGCGTGTTGAGGTCGATGTAACGACCGACCGTCTGCGAGGCGTCTCGGTCGCGGAACAGCAGGAAGCGGGCGAGCGCCTCGACCACCGAGACCGGCGCGTCGAGGAACATGTGATGGAGCCGCGCCCGCAGGAGCCCGCCCTTACGGGTGGCGTGGATCATCGAGTGGCGGTTGTCGGTGATCGAGACGAGGATCGGCTGGCGGCCGACGAGCGAGAGCCGGCGCTCGAGCGCCTGGCGCGCGCCCTCGTGGACGTAGACGTTGGGGCTGCGGGGGAAGAATCGCAGCTCGAGCTGCTCGACCACCTGCTGGATGGCGTGGTGCGACAGCGAGATCGCCGGGCGCGCCACGCGGCCAACGAGCGCGGAGTCCTTGGCCCTCGACTTCTTCGCGACCGAGCCGCGGAGGAAGGGCATCAGCGCCTGGAGGTTCGGCGCCCGCGCGAGCAACGCCAGCGAGGCGTTCTTGGGCTGCTCGGAGCGCTCGGAGGGCATGGGGGATGCCAATGGGGGTAGAAGCCCCCCCCCTCGGTGTCAAGAAAGCGGGTTTTCCACAGCCCAACCCATTGATATTCCGGGTGAAGGGCTCGGACGGATTCACCCGAGGACGGACCGAAATCGCCTTGATTTCGGGGGATTGGTCCACTCGAAGGGGCCGCGGGCGTGAGCCCGCGGTTGCCGGTTTGGACCGGTTTGGGGGTTCGGAGGGCAACCGCGCGCTTACGCGCGCGGCCCCGTCGTGCGCGGCCCCGCGGTTAGTGCAGCGCGCGGGGCTGCGAGGGGGGGAGACGCTCCTCGATGAAGAGGATGGCGCAGTTGTGCGAGCCGCTCGAACGGATGCGGTTGCAGAGCGCGACGAGGTCGTCGTCGGCGTCGATCAGGGTTCCCTCGACCGGCTTGGCCGCCGCGTCGTACCGGCACTGGTCGAGAGCGACCCAGCGACCATGGAACTCCTCCGAAGCAATGAGCTCGGACCACTTCACGGAACCGACCATGCGAATCAACCCTCGAGCCAAGCAGGAAACCCCGCAGACCCCCCTTGGGCCGCCCCACTCGTCGCGCAAGCGCTCCGTTGAGGCGGTGCCGAATGTAGCAATCTGGCAACAGGCGAGTCAAACGCTGGCGTAGCGGACGGTGCGATCAGTCGTCGTCGTCCCCGTCGCCGTAGCCGGCGGGCGGAGCCTGTCCCTCGTGGAGGATCTCCCAGACCTGACGGCCGATGCCCGGCGCCTGGTCGGGCTGGCTGAGGTCCCACTTGGACATGGCCGCCTCGGTGGCGAAGGACGTCTCCTTCGGGTTGCAGGCGAGGACGACCGTCCTCTTCACGGCGTCGTACGGCGTGTAGTCGGGGGTGGAGGTGAACGCGTCGAGCGGCAGCGACGCGCGGGCGACGATCTCGTTCGGGTACGGGATGCCGTAGATATGGGCGAACAGCTTGTGCAGCGACGTCGTGTCGTAATGCCCCTTCGACACGTAGCCCCGCTTCACCCACGGACCGGCGAAGAACAGCGGCGTGCGGTGGGCGTCGACGTGATCGCCACCGTCCTGCGGGTCGTCCATCGTGACGACCACCAGGGTCTCGGCCCAATCGGGGCCGTGGGAGAGGGCGTCGATGAGCTTGCCCGTCCCCTCGTCGCCGACGGCGATGTAGACCTCGACCCGCGGCTGCCCGGCCGAACCGCCCGCGGTGTGGTCGTTGGGCATGACCGCGTAGGTGAACTGCTTGAGATCGCAGGTGACGCGCGAACGCGCGGCGATGTAGCAGGCCTTGCGCGCGTCGGACTCGTCCTGCGCGTAGAACTGCCCCGGGTAGAGCGAGTCGAGGCAGCAGTTCTTCGGCTGCTTCTTGTCGTCGTCCGCCGCGCCGGCGAGCTCCCCCATGTTGTCGAAGAGGACCTTCTCGCGCTGGAACCAGTTGAAGAGCGAGCCCTCGACCGGCTTGCCCTGCGAGACGCCCATCACCGGCAGCCGGATGCCGCGGCCCCAGGCGACGAGCCAGGTGCGCTCGATGAAGTCGGTGCTGCGCCCGTACGCCGTCCACACGTGGCCCTGAATCGATTGCTCGGCCGAGGTGTAGTAGTTGTCGAAGTTCGTGAACGTCTTCGCGGCCTTGCGCTGATTGGGGAACAGCACCTCCATCTGGCCGGGCGCCATCACCAGCTTCGGATCGCCCTCGACGCCCGGGAGATCGCCGAAGACCGCGTCGAACGTCTTGTTCTCCTTGATGGCGAAGACGATCTTCTTGATCTGCTTCGACGGCCCCTCCTTATTGGTGGCGGGGACGGGGAAGTCGTAGGGCGCGCCGGCGCAGTCGACCTTGGAGGCGCCCTCGAGCTTGCCGAGGTCGGTGAGCGCGTCGATCGCGGTCTTGTTCGCCGCGGCGACGTCCGCCGCGGGCACAACCTGGACCGACCCCTTCATCAGCTGGGTGATGTTGCCGTCGCTCGGCTTGAAGGCGATCGGGTTGGCGCCGGTGCCGCGGCCCTTGCCGTTGACCACCACCACGGCGCCGTCGGTGCGGAAGGTCACGCTGGTCGGCCACCACTCGGTGCCGAGCATTCCCTTGAGCGAGAGGCTCGGCGCGCCGGCGCCGGTGACCACGTCGAACACCGCGAGCGCGTTGAGGCCGGCGAGGGTGACGTAGAGGCGCTTCTCCGCGGCGTTGTAGGCGACGCCGCTCGGGGCCCAGCCATACCCCGAGCCCTCGACGATCTTCAGCTCGGACACCTTCGCCCAGCCGTCGGGGAGCGTGTCGAAGACGGTGATCACGTCGGCGTCCGAGGAGACGAGCGCCATGTAGCGGTTGTCGAGCGCGGCGAACGCCTGGGGCGCCTTGGCCACCGGGATCGATTTGACGACCTTGCTCGCATCGAGGTCGACGACGTCGACGCGCTCGCCGTCCCACACGCTGACGTAGGCGTACTTTCCCGCGGTGTCCGCCGGGTGGATGAAGACGGTGAACAGATCGTTGTTGGCGAGGATGATCGGGGGGGCCGCCGTCTTGGCCACGGGATCGACGAGGAACAGCTTGCTCCCGCCGCCGTTGGCCTGGGTGGCCACGACCAGCTTGCCGTCCGGTCGAACCGCCATGCCGCTCGGCATCGGGCGGCCGTTGCCGGCGATCGGCAGCGGGATGTTGCCGGCGGCGTTGGCGGCGAGCGTGCCCATCGCGGTGTCGATGTCGAACGCGAACAACTTCGCGCCCGGGCCGTAGCCCGCGCCGACGTAGAGGCGCTTGGCGGTGGGCGAGGCGCCGGCGACGAGCACCGCGCCGTGGGTGAGGTTCTCGCCGCTGCCGTATTTAACGAGGCTCTTGATCGGCTTCTCGCCGCCGGTCTCGATCGCCCGCGTGTCGACGAGCCGCACCGCATGGTCGCGGATGCCGGTGTCGATCACCACGACCAGGTCGGTGCCGTCGATCGGGAGTACGTGGCTGGCGAAGCCGCCCGAGGTGTCGGCGAGGGAGATCGACTTGCCGGCCGGTTTGGCGCGGTAGCCGGTCGGGAGGATCGTGGTCGCGGCGTCGTCGGGATCGACGCCGGTCTTCTTGGCTGCCGCGCCCGTGGGGGCGGAGGCCGTACACTTGCCGGCCACGACCGCCGGGTACTTGCCGTCCCAGGGCTTGCACGTGCTGGCGTGGGGCAGCTGCGACCACGGGAGCATCGCGGGACACTGGTAGCCCTCCGGCTCGCAGCCCGCGATCGGCGGGCACGCGAGCGCGCAGGACTGCGGCGCCTCGCGGTAGTCCTCGGGATCGCTCGACAGACCGGTGTCGGCCGCGGGCGCCTCCTCGTCCTTGCTGCTGCAGCCGGCGAGCACGACGAGGACACAAGCAAGGGCTGCGCGCATGGCGAAATCCTACGACCGGCCCGGCCGATCCTCTAGTAGAGGAGGGCGCCGTGATACCGATTCTCTCGCGCGCGCAAATGCGGGCCTACGATCGCTACGCGATTGAGACCTGTCATGTTCCGGGCGTCGTGCTCATGGAGAACGCCGGGCGCGGCGCGGCCGACGTGGCGGCGCGGGTGCTCGCCGGCGGCCTCAACGGGGCGCGGGTGGTCGTGGTCTGCGGGGCCGGGAACAACGGCGGCGACGGCTTCGTCGTCGCGCGGCACCTCTGGTCGCGAGGGGCCGACGTGCGGGTCTTCCTCGCCGGCTCGCCGGAGCGCGTCTTCGGCGACGCGCGCATCAACCACGACGCCTACCTCGATCTCGGCGGCCAGGTCACCGTGGTGAGACCGACGGACGACATGATCCTGTCCGAGCTCGAGGCCGCGCTCGGGCTCGCCGATCTCGTCGTCGACGCGCTCTTCGGCACCGGCCTCGATCGCCAGATCGCAGCGCCCATGGCCGAGATCATCGCAGCGATCAACCGCGCTCCCGGTCGCCGCCTCGCGCTCGACATCCCGAGCGGCCTCGACGCCGACTCGGGCGCGCCGCTCGGCACGTGTGTCGAGGCGCACGACACGGTGTGCTTCGGCCACCTCAAGGTCGGCCTGCTCACCCCGCAGGGCGCGCGCTTCGCCGGCCGCGTGCACGTGTGCGATCTCGGCGTGCCCGACGTCATCCTCGAGAAGGTCGGTCACGTCGCCGAGGTCGTGGAACGGCGCGCGGTGGCCAGCGCGCTCAGCGCGCGCGAGGCCGACGCCCACAAGTTCTCGGTCGGCGCCGTGCTCGTGTGCGCGGGCTCGACCGGCAAGTCGGGCGCGGCGCTGCTCTCGGCGCGCGGCGCGTTCCGCGCGGGCGCGGGCGTCGTCACGATCGCCACGTGGCCCGAGGCGCTCTCGGTCGTCGATGCCCGCATGCCCGAGGTGATGGCGGTCGGCCTCGATCGCGACGCGCCCGTGGTGAAGCTCGAAACGCTGCTGGATCGGCGGCGCGCCGTCGTCGTCGGCCCGGGGTTCGGGCTCGACGACGCTGCGCGCAAGGTCGTCGACCGGGTGCTCGACACCTTCGCCGGCCCGGTCGTCGTGGACGCGGACGCGATCACCCTCTTCAAGGACAAGCCGCAGCGCTTCGCGAAGGCGCGCGGCCCGCTGGTGCTCACGCCGCACGCCGGCGAGATGGGGCGCTTGCTCGGCATCCCCGCCGAGCAGGTCGAGCGCGACCGCTTCGGCGCCGTTCGCAAGCTCGTCGAGGTGACCGGCGCCGTCGTGGTCCTCAAGGGCGCGCGCACCATCATCGCGTCGCCGGACGGCCGGGTCGCCGTGAACACCACCGGCAACCCCGTCCTCGCCACCGCCGGGTCGGGCGACGTGCTCGCCGGCATGGTCGGCGGGCTCCTCTGCTCGATGAGCCCGTTCGACGCGGCGGCCTCGGCCGTCTACGTGCACGGGGTGGTGGCCGACGAGCTCCGCGCGCGCGTCGGGGATCGCGGGGTGTTCGCCTCGGAAATCGCCGACGAAGTGCCGAGGGTTATAGAGGGACTCCTGAAGCTGGAGTAAGGGGAGCACCGTCCCATGCGCCCCCTCACGCTCCTCGCGCTCCTCGCCTGCCTCACTGCCTGCTCCAACGACCCGGATCTGGGCGACACGCAGGGCGCCGAGGACGCGACGCCGGACGCGGTCGAGGAGACGCCGGATTCGGCGACGCCGGAGGCCGAGGTGCCCGACACCGAGGCGCCCGACACGTCAGCGGGTGAGACGATCGAGGCCGACAGCGGCGCGATCGACACCGCGGTCGACAGCGGCGCGATCGACACCGCGGTCGACAGCGGCGCGATCGACACCGCGGTCGACAGCACGACCGACAGCGGAACCGACACCGGCAAGCCCGACACCTCGACACCCGCCGACACCTCGACGCCCCCCGACACCGCGACACCGGACACGACGCCGGTCGACACCTGCGTCGTCAACGCGTGCGGCGGCTGCAGCGCGCTCGGCGGCACCCCCGGCGCGTCGTGCGGCACCTGCGGCGGAAAGCTCGCGTGCAACGGCACCGAGGCGCTCAAGTGCGAGGGCTCGACGTCGGCCAACGCGTGCGGCGGTTGCGGCGCCCTCAGCGGCACCCTCGGCGCGGCGTGCGGCACCTGCGGCGGAAAGCTCGCCTGCGACGGCACCGAGGCGCTCAAGTGCGAGGGCTCGATGCCGACCAACGCCTGCGGGGGTTGCACCGTGCTCGGCAACACCGTCGGCGCCGCGTGCGGCACGTGCGGCGGAATGCTCGCGTGCGACGGCACCGAGGCGCTCAAGTGCACGGGCTCGATGCCGACCAACGCCTGCGGCGGCTGCAACGTGCTCGGCGGCACGGTCGGCGCGTCGTGCGGCACCTGCGGCGGGGGCACGCTCGGGTGTGACGGCACCACCGCGCTCAAGTGCAACGGCGCCACGCCGACGAACGCCTGCGGCGGCTGCACCACCCTTCCCGGCGCCGTCGGCGGGGCGTGCGGAACGTGCGGCGGAATGTTCGCCTGCGACGGCGCCAACGCGCTCAAGTGCAACGGCTCGATGCCGACCAACGCGTGCGGCGGCTGCAACGTGCTCACCCCCAACAAGGGCGATCCCTGCGGCGGCAAGTGCGGCAGCGCGACGTACGAATGCTCGGGCGCGACCCTCCTGGCGTGCGTCGATCCGGTCACGACACCGGCGGAGTACACCGAGTGCGGGTTCTGCGCGTACTACGAGTGCGCCGCCGACAAGAAGTCGACGTCGTGCAAGGTTTGGGCTGCCGAGGGCGACGGTACGGTCGTCTCCTGGGACGGAACGTCGACACGCTTCGGGCAGATCGACCCGGGGGGTTTGGCGATCCTCACGCATGTCACGACGAACCAGCGGCTGCTCTCGATTCAGCTACGGATCGCGCGTCAGCAGTCGGCGGGCGGCACCGGCGGCGTCACGATCGCGGCCTACCGCGGCTTCCCGAATGCGCTCGGCACCCCGCTGGGCTCGGTGTACCTGGCGCGCGCCTCGGTCCCGACCGACGACGTGGGCGCCCCCGGCTTTACGACGATCACTTGGTCACCGGCGCCGACGACCACGCTCAACAGCGAGCCGGTCACGTACCTGATCACGCCGTCGGGCTCGGAGCCGTATTACCTTTACGGAACCGCGACCGGCTCGCCCACCGGGTTCGCCGAGTTCGGCGCTCGCTCCACGTCCACCGATTCGTATTCCAGCCTGGCCTTCGTCCCGGCGATGGTGATCCGCTCGCACGCTTGCTTCTAGTGGCGTGTGGCCCGGCCCTGCTTCACACTGCCGAGCCTTGACGTCCGCCGGAAAAGCGGCGAGGTAGGGCACTCTCCTACATGGGTGTGACACGAGCTCGGTCACCGGCCGAGAGGAGCGAAGTCATGAATCGGCTTTCTTTCGGCATTGGCGCGGTCCTGGCGGTGGTCGGTTGTTCGCGCAGCGAAGCACCGAGCCAGACCAACACCCGCGGGGTGGTCTCCGAGCCCGGCGAGCTGTTCCAGCCGTTGAGCTCCCCCGCGGCCGACGAGCGGACCGACGCCGTTCGAGCCCGCTTCACTCTGAAGCAAGCCGACGGCACGCTCCGCGCGCTCCTGCCGCAAGCCGACGTCGACACCTTCCGTCGCGTGGGCGAGAGCTTCGAGGTCGTCCCGAGCGCGCCGAAGAATCAGGCTACGCCGCTGAAGGCGCACTTCCCGCAGACCGCGTCGGGCACCCTCAGCGTGTTCGCGGGCGGCATGCGCGCAGACGTCCGGCCCAAGGGCTTCGGCGCTTCGAACCTCGAGTGGGCCGATCGCACCGCCGTCTACCGCAACGCCGGCGACAAGATCGACGTCTTCCGCGTCGCCAACGTCGATGGAATCGAGGATTTCTACCTCGTCGATCAGCCGCGCAACAACCTCAGCTTCTCCTACGAGCTTCAGCTCACGAACGTAGCCGGCTTGCGGCTCGTCGCCGACACGCTCGAGCTCCTCGACGCGGGTGGCGCGCCCCGTCTGCGCATGCCCACGCCGATGCTCCTCGACTCGCGCGGTAAGCAGCGCCTCGGGACGTTGCGGGTCTCCGGCTGCGCGGTCGACACCAAGGGCATCGGTCCGTGGGGTCGCCCGGTCACCGCGCCCGGCGCGTCCTCGTGCACGGTCACTGCGTCGTTCGACGGCACCGAGCTCGCCTACCCGGTCCTCGTCGATCCGGCCTGGCAGGGCACGGGCAACACCAAGCAGTCCCACGCCTACCACAAGCTCATCTACATCGCGGCCGGCGCCGACAGCGGCAAGGTCCTCACCGTCGGCGGAACCGGCACCGTGCCGATGGGCACCGAGCTGTTCGATCCGGCCACGCAGACGTGGGCCGCGTCCACCAACTTCCCGACGACACTGTCGACCGGCGGTTTCGGCATCGGCACCAACGCAGTCGGGCTCGCCAACGGCGCCGTGTTCATCGCGGGCGGCCTCGGCGTGACCACCCTCACGTCCACGGCCCAGGCCACGACGGCGCTGCGCAACCCCGCGACGGGCGAGTGGACGCTCAAGGCGGCGATGGAGTCGCGCGCGTGGCACGTCATGACCACCGCAACGATCGACGGCAAGGAGCAGGTCTTCGTCGCCGGCGGCACGCAGACGTCGTCTTACTCCGGCGCGGTCAAGACCGCGCAGTACTACGATCCCGCAACCGACAACTGGACGACCGCGTTCAGCATGGCGGCGCCGCGTCACAAGGGTCGCGGGGTCCGCATGGCCGACGGCCGCATCCTCGTCGTCGGCGGCGAGGGAGCGACCTTCTCCAGCACGATGACCTCCGCGGAGATCTTTACGCCCGCGACCAAGAGCTGGACCACGGTGGCGAGCATGGCCGTGGCGCGCACGCAGCCCGAGCTCGTCGCGGTCGGCACCGGCGCGATCGTCGCGGGCGGCGCTACGGGAACGAGCGCGAGCACGGCGGTCAACAGCGTCGAGTACTTCGATGGCACCAGCTGGAAGACGTTGACCGCGACGCTGTCGCAGGCGCGCTGGCAGTTCGCATCGGCGAAGCTCCCGGACGGCAAGGTGCTGTTCGTCGGCGGGCAGTACTACGAGGGAACTCCGGTCTTCCTCACGATGCAGAGCGCGGTAGCCGACCTCTTCGATCCGGGCTCCGACCCGGGCACCGGCACGATGATCGGCGGCGGGTCGATGATCAAGGAGCGCACGTTCCACGCGGCCGTGACCATCCCGACGCTCGGCGTGCTCATCGCGGGCGGCATCTCGGGGTCCACCGAGACCACGGGCTCCGAGCTCTTCAACACCAAGGTCGGCGGTGCGTGCGGCACCGGGTGCGCCGCCGGCACCACCTGCGTGGACGGCGTCTGCTGTTTGACGTCGAGCTGCCCCGCTGGACAGAAGTGCAACGCGACCGGCCGCGAGGGTGTGTGCACCAAACCGGCCGGCTCCACGTGCGGGGGCAACAACGAGTGCGCCTCGGGCTACTGCGTCGGTGGCTTCTGCTGCGAGTCGGCGTGCACCGGCACGTGCCGCAGCTGCGACGCGACCGGCAAATGCAGCAACACTCCCGCGGGGAAGATCTGCCAGGGTCAGACCGAGTGCGGGCGGACCTGCGACGCGACCGGCACGTGCACGAGCAGCTACATCGCCTCGGGCACCAAGTGCGGCGCCTCGGCGACCGACGCGGGCACCGGAACGTTCTGCAGCACGCAGGCTTGCAGTGGTGGCGGCTCCTGCCTCACCACCACCAACAACTGCGGGCTCACCTGCACCACCTCGGTCACCTGCAACGAGGCCACCAAGACCTGCACGCCGTCGGCGGCGGGCATCAAGGCCGGCTTCTGCGTGATCGACGCCAAGTGCTACTCGTACGGTGACATCAACCCGACCGACTCGTGCAAGGTCTGCGATCCGCCGTCGTCGAAGACCGCGTGGTCGACCGCGGTGAGCTGCATGGACGGCTCGGTCGACACCGGCACCGAGGACACCGGCGTCTCGGACACCGGTTCGAGCGGCGACGACACCGGCACCGCCGACGACACCGGCTCGACCGGCGACGACACCGGCACCACCGGCGACGACACCGGCACGACCGTGGAGGACGCCAGCGCCGACGCCGCGATCGGCAGCGATCTCCCCGAGGTGAGCACCTGCAGCTGCCGCACCCCCGGTGGCAGCACCACCGCGCCCCCGGCGGCCTTCGCCGCGCTCGGGATCGCACTTGCGGTCGCCGCCCGCCGTCGCCGCAAGTAAATAAGAAGCGTGCATCGCTTCGCCGCGCTCGGCTTCGCGGCGATCGCGCTCCTCGGAGCGCGGTCGGCCCACGCGGAGCCGAACGCGTTTTTGGCGCGCGTGATCCCCGAGGTCCCCTTTCGCGCGGGCCTCACGCTGGTCCGCGGCGTCGCGCCCGGCGCGCGCGAGCTCGTCCCCGGCATCTCGGTCGTGGCCGGGGATCCGCTCGCCTACGCGCGCGCTCACCCCGAGGTCGACGTCGAGCTGCACCCACCGCTGCTGCTCAAGCTCGACGTGTCGGCGCCATTCATCGGGGTCGCCGCGCCGCGCGCCGCGGGGCTCGACGGCACGGGCACGTACGTCGGCGTCGTCGACACCGGGGCCGACATCACCCACCGCGCGTTCCGCAGGCCCGACGGCACCACTCGGATCGCGTGGTTCCTCGACATGATGGGCACGGCGAGGCCCGGCAACAAGGACGACGAGCAGTACGGCGGGCGGGTGTGGTCGGCCGCGGAGCTCAACGGCCTGCTCGCCGGCACCACGATCGACAACGCGCCGACCGACAACGACGGCCACGGCACCCACGTCGCCGGAATCGCCGCCGGCTCGGGCGGACCCGACGAGAAGTACCTCGGGATCGCGCCGGGCGCGGAGCTCGTCATCGTCCGCGCGATCGGCAAGGACGGCGGCATCGCGGAGCCCGCGGCGATCCTCGGCGCGAAGTTCGTGTTCGATCGCGCGACCGCCGCGGGAAAGCCTGCGGTGGTGAACCTCTCGCTCGGCACGCAGTACGGCGCGCACGACGGCACGTCGGCCTTCGAGCAGGGCCTCACCGCGCTCGCCGCCGGCAGGGGCCGCGCGGTCGTGGTGGCGGCGTCCAACGAGGGCGCGCTGCCGATCCACACCAGCGTGCGGGTGACCCCCGGGGCGAAGTATCGCATCCCGATCCGCCTGCTCGGCGCCGACGGGCGCGGCGCCCCGTACAGCAACGGTCAGGTCTACGTCTGGATCAACGCGCGCGACCGCGGCGAGCTCCGCGTCGGCTTGCGCGGACCGGGCGGCGACGCGTGGCTCGATCCGGTGGCGAAGGGCGGGATGTTCCAGAGCAAGCCGGCGCCGAACCTCACCGTCACGGTGGGCAACGAGAAGCAGGAGGTGCTCAAGACGCGCGACACCAGCGGCGCGGTGGTCTGGCTCACCGGCGCTCTGCCGGTCGGCGTGTTCGAGCTCGAGCTCGAGGGCGACACCGCGACCGAGATCTGGCTCCAGGGGAGCGCGCAGGCGATCGACGGTCCGGGCATGCCGCTGTTCGTTCGCGGCGGTCAGATCGAGGGGAGCATCGGCGTGCCCGCGAGCGCGCCGGGCCTGATCAGCGTGGGCTCGGTCAGCGCGCGCACGTTCTACGAGCAGCGCGGCGGCACCAAGCTCACGATCGAGGACGCCGTGATCGGCACCCGGTCGTACTTCTCGAGCGCCGGTCCCTCGGCGAACGGCGTGCTCCGCCCGGACATCCTCGCGCCCGGGCACTTCGTGATCTCGGCGCTCGCGCGGTCGGCGTTCCTCGCGGTGCCCGACGGTCAGTTCAGCGAGGACCAGGTGATCGACGCCAACCACGGCGCGCTCGCCGGCACGAGCATGTCCTCGCCGTTCGCCGCCGGCGCGATCGCGCTGATGTTCCAGAAGGCCCCCTCGCTCACGCAAGAGGACGTGCGCGCGCTCCTGCAGGCGGGCGCGCGTCCGCTCGCCGACGATCCGAAGGAGGGCGGGAGCCCGCGCGACTACGCGAACGGCGCCGGCATCCTCGACCTCGAGGGTGCGCTCGCCGCGCTCGATCGAAAGGGCGCGCCGCCGCGCGCGAGCTCGCTCTTCATGCGCCTCGGCGCGAGCTACCTCGCGGCCGACGGGGGAAAGCCCCTGCAAGCTCTCCTCCTCGCGCGCGACGGCGCCGGGCGGCCGGCCGACGTCGAGGGCGGCCTCTCGCTCGCGCTCTCCGGCGCGCGTGTGCAGTCGGCGCTCGAGCACCCTGCGGTCGGGCTCTATCGGTTCTCTGTCGTCGCCGAGCCGGGGCTCGGCGGAAAACGGGCGACGGTGGGCGTGCGCGGAGGCCTCTCGCTGTCGCGCGACGTGCCGATCGCGGCCGACAAGTGGGACGCACGCGACGGCATCCACGCGGGCGGCGGCTGCTCGATGGCCGCCTCGGAGAGCACGCCGCCGGTGTTCGCGCTCGCGCTGCTCACGATCCCGGGAATACTCCGAGCTCGTAGCCGTGCGCGTGCGAGGGCGGCTCGTCGGGGTGGAACGGGTTGAGCGGATCGCCGGTGTTCACGCCGACGAGCATCAGCGTCTTGACCCCGGAGAGGCGGCGCACGTCGATGGTGAGCTTGCGCTCGGTGTCGAGCGCGGGCACCGGGACCTCGCCCACGCGCTTGCCCGCCGCGTCGAGCTTGAGCACGTGCCACACGAAGCGCGAGCCCATGTCCCACGCGACATCGAGCTCGATGCCGTCGCCCGGCGGCGGCGCGTCGACGTCGATCTTCACGAAGGTCATGCCCATCGGCTCGATGCCGCGGCGGATCGCGAAGCGGCGCGGCAGGGTCGAGGCCGGGATCTCCCATTCCCACGCCGGCCCCACGGCGTGGGTCGCGCGCGCGGCCGCGACATCGAGCAACACCTTGTCGAGCGAGCTCGCGGCGTCGGAGAGCGTCGTGCTCAGCACGTCGAACACGGTGGTGTGGTTGTGGAAGTGCGCGGGGCCGAGCTCGTCGTCGGGTTGAGGGACGATCACGCCGCGGTGGTTGATCGCCATCGAGAGGACGGCCGGGCCGATCGCGCCGTAGCCGTGGCCGTATTCGAGATCGAGCGTGCGCGCGAGGAGCGCCGCGCCGGCGCCGGAGGTGGTGATCCCCTTCCACGGCGTGCGCTGCAGCTCGGCCATCGGCGGCGCGACGGGACACGCGAGATCGGCGATGCGGCGCGCGAAGCCATCGACCATCGTCGGGGTCTCGGCCACGTCGACGCCCGCGGCCGAGGCGCGCGCCAGCGCGCGGGCGGCGTTCCACGCGAGCGAGCAGCCGCCACGCAGCACGACCTCTTCCCTGATCAACACGAACGCGGGTGCGCCGTCGCGATCGAGCGTGCGGTCGAGCGGCTCGCGCCCGATCGCGATGTCGTCCTCGAGACCGCGCACGACGTAGACGTCGAGCCGGGGATCGCCGCCCGCGGGGCCGTCGAGCAGGGGGGGGGTGACGCGGAGCGTGTCGACGACCAGGTCCCAGGCGTCGTTGAACGCGCGGCGCGCGGGGGTGAGCGCCTCGTTGGAGGCGTGGACACACACGCTCGGACCGCAGCTCCGCAGCGGGAGGCTCGGGCGGTCGAAGACCGGGCCGACCGGCGCGCCCGCGGTGGTCGGGAACTTGAGCTTCGCGGCGCGCGCCCCGCGTCCCCATCCGAGGATGCAGAGCAGCAAAAGGGCCGTCGTGATATGAATTCGCCCGTGGAACACTCTTCGTTCGACCCGAAGAAGGCGGTTACGTTTGACCTTCCCAACGGTCAAGTACGCCTGACCGAAGCGAGCGACAACGAGCGCGCCGTGATCGTTCCCGCGGCCGCCCTCGCCGCGGTCGTGGTCGCCGCCGGGGACACCGCCTCGCGCGACCTCGGCCGCACGCTGGGCCGCACGCTCGGGGGCCGCGTCGCGGGCCGGATGGGCAACGTCCGCGAGGCCAAGCTCGACGACGTCCTCCACGAGCTCGCCACCGAGCTGGCCATCGTCGGCCTCGGCACGCTCGCCATCGAACGGTGGGGTCGCGCGCTGGTGGTGAGCGTCGACCACGCGCCGATCGACCACGACGGCTTCCTCGCCGCGCTCGTCGAGGGGATGCTGGCCGCCGCGTCGGGCCGCGAGCTCCGCACCGCGCCGCTCGCGCGCGAGGGCGGTCGCCTGCGGGTCCTCGTCGGCAATATGGCCTCGATCGAGCGCGTCGTCGCCTGGATCCACGAGGGCATCGCCTGGGGCGAAGCGCTCACACGGCTGCACGCGCCGCGAGGGGAGGCGTCGTGATGGCCAAAGCCGAGATCATCGGTCGCCTCGAGGCGCTGCTCGCGCGCATTCAAGAGCGCGCCGCCGAGCCGCGGGTCGCGCGCGCGCCGAGGTTCACCGCGAAGCCGATCTCCGAGCCGCCGCTCGCGGAGCCGACGATCGCCCATTTCGCCGAGCCCGAGCCCGAGCCCGAGCGGGTCACCGAGCCCGAGGTCATGGAGTCCGAGGTCGAAGAGGTCGCGATCGAGGTCGCCGAACCGGTGTTCGCGACGCCCGAGCCCGTGCCGGTGCCCGAGCCCGAGGAGCAGCCGCCGGTCACCGTCGGCGCCCACGTCCCCGAGTATCGCGAGCCGCAGCGCGAAGAGGTCGTCGAGGCGATCAGCGGCGAGTTCGCGGTGGCCGAGGTCCCGATGGAGCTCGAGGAGCTCGGCCCGGCCGACGAAGAAGAGGTCGTGCACGACATCCACATCTCGGCGCCGATGAAGGCGGCCCCGCCGATCAGCGAGCCCGCGCCGCCGCCTCCGGTGCCCGAGGTCGAGCGCACCGAGCAGCCGCCCGAGTCCGGTCGCGAGCTCGTCGCCGCGCCGCACGAGAGCGCGCGCATGGCCGTCGCCGCGCCCGCCACGCCCGACCCCAACGCCCTCGAGCTGCTCACCGAGGAGCACGCGCCGCCGCCCGAATCGTCGCGCAACCTCAAGGTCGCGCCGGCCACGCCGCAGACGAGCGACGTGTTCGATCTCGAGCCGCCCGTCCGCGTCGAGCCCGGGCCCCCGCCCCTGCCCTTCGCGCCCGAGAAGCTGGTCGACATCGTGCGCCCCGTGGTGATGGCCGCCGATGTCGCCGCGTACATCGAAGCCTCGCGCAGCCCCCGCCCCGAAACGTTCGGGGTCCTCCTCGACGCAGCCCTCGATCTCTGAACCGTGCGCACCCGAACACTCGGAAAGAGCGGTCTCATCGTGTCGGAGCTCGCGCTCGGCACCTGGGGCCTCGCCGGCGAGGCCTACGGCAACGTCGAGGACGAGGACGCCGACAAGGCGATCACGCGCGCGCGAGAGCTGGGCATCACGCTCATCGAGACCGCAGACGTCTACGGCTCCGCCGAGGGCAAGGAGCCGATGGAGTCGCGCATCGGTCGGCTGATCGATCGCGACGACCAGTGCTACGTGGTGACCAAGGGCGGCAACGACGTCCACGGCGTCCCGCCACGCAAGCGCTTCGACCGCATGTTCCTCCATCGCTCGGCGGCGCGCTCCGCGGAGCGCCTGCGACGGCCGCCGGACCTCTACCTCCTGCACAATCCGCTCGTCGAGACGCTGCGCCGCGGCGAGGCGATCGGCACGCTCGAGGAGCTGATCCAGGAGAAGATCATCAAGCGATGGGGGGTCTCGTGTGGTGACAGCGAGGTCGCCAAGGTCGCGATCGAGCTCGGCGCACCGGTGATCGAGGTCGCCTACAACCTGTTCCATCAGCACGATCTGATGGGGTGCATCGAGGACGTGAAGGCCTCGAACGTCGGCGTCCTCGCGCGCTCTCCGCTCGCCCACGGGCTGCTCTGCGGCACCTGGCCCGCCGACCGCACCTTCGAGCCCGACGACCATCGCCGCGAACGGTGGACGCCGAGCGAGCTCACCGAGCGCCTGCGGCAGGTCGCGGCGATGCGCAGTCTCGTCAAGGAGGAGATCCACACGCTGCGCAGCGCCGCGCTGCGGTTCGTGCTCGCCAACCAGCTGGTGACGTCGTGCGTGGTCGGTGTGCGCAGCGCCGGGCACGTCGAGTCCAACGTCCGCGCAGTCGGCAAGGAGCCGCCGTATCTATCCGACGAAGATCTCGCGCGGATCCCGGGCTTGCTCGCCGAGGCGGGGGTCAAGGTGGCTTGATGTCGCGAAGTCGCACGGCGATCGTCCTCGCCTGGGCGGTCCTCGTGATCGCGACCCTCGCGTTGTTCCTCCGCGCCGCGCCGGCCATGCGCCCGTTCTGGGCGACCGCCTGGTGGGGTCTCGCGGTGCTCGCCTCGTTCGTCGGCTACGGCTCGCTCATCGCCTACTTCGTGGCGCCTCGACGCGACGTGGACCTCGGCCTTCGCGCGGCGTGGGGGTTCGGCGCGTTCCTCGCCATCGGCGGCGCGCTCGAGGGCGCGCGGGTGCTCGGGCCGAAGACGATCGCCGGCACCGTGTGCGCCGGTTTGGTCGGGCTCGCGCTGATGTTCCCCACCTCGAAGCGCGCGCTCCGACGCCGGGTGGCCGTGCTCTCCGGGGTTCGCCCGGCGGCGTGGGTGCTCGGCGTGGTGATCGCGCTGCTCGTGCTCTTCTACTACGGCGACTCGATCGTCGACGACAAGTTCCAGCCGCCCGACGACTACACCGCCTACTTCCTCCACGCCAAGAAGCTCTTCGCCAACGGCACGCTCATCGAGCCCTTCAGCCTGCGGCGGATCGCCAGCTACGGGGGGCAGACGCTGCTCCATGCGGTGATGCTCGAGACGGCGCCGGTGCGGTACCTCAACGTCGTCGATCGCGGCATCTGTCTGATCGGGGTGGTGCTCCTCCTCGTCGGCCACTTTCGCAGCGACCGGCGCGCGCCGCGCACGTTCGGCATGGTGCTGGTCGTCTTCTACGTGGTGCTCCCCGACGCACGCCTCAACAGCGCCAGCCTGATGTCGGGCGCGTTCGCGTTCCTCGGGCTGTTCCGCACGTTGGTGTTCGTCCGCCGGTTCCCCGCGGAGACGACGCGCAACGCCACGTTGGTCGCGCTCGTCGGCGCGGCAGCGTGCACGCTGCGCCAGAACTACCTCGCGTTCTACGCGGCGGTCATCGGCATCTCCTACGGCGCCCTCTACTACCGCACCCGTTCGCGACGCGCGCTGACCGAGGCCGCGCTCGTCACCGTCGCGACGTTCGCGTTCCTCGCAGCCTGGATGGGTGTCGCCTGGAAGTCGAACGGCACTCCGCTGTTCCCGCTGTTTCGGGGCTGGATCGATCCGCGGTTCAACGCGTTCGGCGGCAAACGACTCCTCGACGCGCTCGGCTCGCTCCCGACCACGGCGTTCGCCGAGCCGATCCGCGTGTTCCTCCTCGTCTTCGCGGCGGCGGGCTTCATCGGCGACTTCGAGGAGGCGCGCGAGATGCGCCGCTTCGTGACCGCCGCCACGCTGGCCTGGCTCGTCACCACCTGGACGGTCGCCAACTCCGCGCCCAAGGACGCCGCGCGCTACTCGGCCGCCTTCCAGGTCGCGGGCGTCCTCGCGGTGGGCATGACGATCGGCAGCGCGCTCGGTCGCCCGGCGAACGCCGCGCGTCGCCGCTACGACGAGTGGGTCGCGATCGGCGTCGTCGCGTTCGCCATGATGTACACCACCGGGTGGTGGGTCGGCGATCCGTCGATCAACAAGTTCGCGCGCATCGTCGGGCGCTACGACACGTACGTGTACTACGGCAAGACGGAGCCGCTCGCGGAGCCGGCCGCGCAGATGCCCTACGACGCCATGCAGCTCACGGTGCCGCCGGGCGCGAAGATGGTGGTGATGGTCGACGAGGCCTACCGCTTCGATTTCAAGCGCAACCGCATCGCGTCGCTCGATCTCCCCGGCGCGTCGTCGCCGCGCGGCGAGATGATGCAGGTCGAGACCGAGGCGCAGGCGCTGCACCTGTTCAAGCGCTGGGGCTACGGCTACCTCGCGCTGGTGCGGCCGGACCGCGCCGGCGACACGTATCGCAGGAGCACGTGGCTCACCAACCTGTGGGGGCATCAGCCGTGGCAGACCCGCACCGGCGAGTCCGACGCGTGGCGCACGCTGGCCGAGGTGGTGGTGCCGTGGCTCGATCGGATCTCGGCGCTCGGGAACAAGTGCCCGAAGCGCTACGACGACGGCACCTTCATCGTCGTCGACCTCACGGCCTGCCAGCTCTAGGGACGCAACGCGGGGAGGCCGGCGGAGACGCGGACGGCGTCGGCGCGCTCGTTTCGTTCCCGGGCGCGCGCCGGATCCTTGCGCATCCCCGCGAGCTCGGCTTCGGCGTCGAGGAGGGCGGCGAGGATCATCGACTTCTCGGGGCCGAGGACGCGCGCGACCTCGTCGGACGGGAGGCGATCGAGCATCTCGCTCGGCATCCCGAGCTGCGCCCGCATCGCGTCCTCGAGGGCCGCGGTCGCTTCGTCGATGCGCCCCTCTTTGGCGAGACCGAGAACCCGCCCGATGATCTCGGCCAGGCGCTGGATCATGCGGAGGAGGAAGTCCTCGCGGATCATCGGCGCGCTACTCGCGCCAGAAGAGCTTCCAGGGGTTGTGCTTGATGTCGCGGAGCATCTCCTGGAGGTCGTCGTAGATCTCCTCGTCCATCACGAGCGCGCCCACCGTGCCGTTGCCGGCCTTGATGTGCTTGACGATGCCCTGCACGTCGGCCGCCGTCTTGTTGGCGGACATCGCGATGGCCTCGACCTCTTTGAGCGTCTTTTTGATGCTCGCGCGCTGATCGGGGCCGAGGGTGTCGGTCGCGATGGTGTCGAGGTTGGTGAGCGTGTCCTGCGTCTTCTTGAGGAGCGGGCCCGTGTCCTTGGCCAGCGTCGCCGTGAGCACGTCGACGTTGTGGAGGATGCGCTTCACCTGCGGGCCGTCGACCTTGTCCTTGGTGGCCTGCACGAGCTCCACCGCGGCCGCCGAGAGCTTCTCGGTGTTCTTGGTGATGCGGGTGATGGTGTCCTTGTTGTCGATGATGAGGAGGTCGACCCCCTTGATCAGCGACGCGCCGTGCTTGGCGATGTCCTGCAGCGGGCCGTCCTCGCGGGTGAGCGCCTTGTGCGCCATGGCGAGGAGGTCGGAGGCCTGCGCGAGGAACAGGTCGAGGCGGGGCGGATCCTTGCCCTGGCGGACCGAGTCCTTGGGCATCGGCGGCTTGTCGGGATCGCCGGGGACGATGGCGATGAACGGCTCGCCGAGCACGCCCTGGGTGGTGATGATGAACGACGCGTCCTCGTGGATCGCGTCCTTGACCTTCTCCTCGACGGACAGCTTCACCCGAACGAGCGCGCGCCAGGGCACCTTCTCGTCCTTTTTGCCGCCGAGGAACTCGAGGCTGTCGACCTTGCCGACCTTCACGCCGGCGATCTTCACCGGCGCGCCGATCTGCAGGCCGCTCGGGTTGTCGAAGTCGACGTAGAGGTTGTAGACCCGGGCGAGCGAGAGGCCGCCCATGACGATGATAAACCCCGCGAGGAGCACCATCGAGATCAGGATGAGCGCCCCGACCTTGACCTCGATGTTCTTGGCAGCCGCCATGCTGGCGCCATCGTAGCGCGGACCGCCTCTGTGATAATAGGTCGGCGATGCGCGCGCTCTCGGACGCCCTCGCCGCCTGGACCGAGGCCGAGCGCGCGACCCGCACGCACTTGGTGGCTTGGGCGACGGCTTCGCTCATCGCGACCCTCTATGCGGGCGTCTGGGTGGTGCGGACGGCGCGGCCGATCACCTCGGAGCCCGCGCCCGCTGCCGTCCTCGACAGCGAGCCGAACGGCGTCCGGTTCGGGCTCCCAGAGCCCACGCGCAAGGAGATCTTCGCGGAGCTCGCCGCGGCCGAGCCGGCGGCGCGCGCGGGAGGCGTCGCGGGGTTCCCCGGGCTGCCGTGGTCGCAGGAGGACCACCGCTGCGCCTTCGAGCGCGAGACCGCCCGCGCCATGGCGATTCGCCGGGGCGTCTCGCTCACCCAGATCTACCTCGTGCTCGACGAGGGCATCCGCGAGAAGTGGCCGGGCGCGGACGGCAAGCCGCTTCACCCGAAGACCGTTCCGCTGCTCCCGAGGCGTAAGTGATCGACGAGCCGCGCACGCGACGGTTCTCCGATCCGTTCTTCGCGTTCTTCGGCGTGCGCGTGATCCTGTGGCTGTGGGCGGTGCGCACGGTGTGCCCAGCGCTCTTCGAGAACCCGTTCAAGCTCGCCCACTATCACGACGAGCACTTCTATTTCGCGCACGAGGACGCCGCGCGGATCACGATCGCGCAGTTCAAGCAGCTCCCGGCGTGGAACCCCTATTACTGCGGCGGCATCCCCGGCATCGCCAACCCGCAGGACTCCACCTTCGCCCCCGAGTTCCTCCTCAAGCTCTGGTACGGCGTCGGCCCGGGGCGGCGGCTCGCGTACCTGCTGCTGTTCGTACTCGGCATGGAGGGCTGCTACCGCCTCGCGCGCCGCCTCGACGCCGGCGCCGTCGGCGCGATCCTCGCGGGCGCGGTGTTCGGCCTGTCCGGGTTCTTCATGGACGTGATGCGGCTCGGCTGGCTCAACTTCTTCAGCTTCCAGCTCGTGCCCTGGGTCGCGCTCGCGTTCCTCCACGGCATCCGCTCCTGGCCGTGGCGAGTCGGCGGCGGCCTGTTCATCGCGTGGATGGTGCTCCAGGGGGGGCTCTATACCGTCCCGTATACCGTCCTGATGTTGATGCTGCTGACCGCGATGACGACCGGCGAGCTGCTGCTCGGGCCCCGGCGAGACGACCGACCGCGCTGGTTCGCGCCGCTGCTCACCTTCGTGGTGATCGGCGTGGTGTCGGCGTGCGTGTCGGCGGTGAAGCTGCTCCCGATGCTCAAGGTGATCATCGATCACCCGCGCATCTGGGAGGGCGGCGAGGCGCAGACGCTCGCCGAGATCATGACCCGGATGGTGGGGCGTCCGCCGCCGATCGAGGGGCAGAACGCCTTCGTCGGGCAGTTCGTGCTCGCGCTCGCGCTGCTCGGGGCCACGTTCGACAAGAACGGCGCGCGGGTCCTCGCGCTCACCGTCGTCTTTTTCTGCCTCGCCCTCGGCGACTACGCGGACTGGGCGCCGAACACGCTGCTCCACAAGCTGCCGGTGTTCGGGCAGCTGCGGTTCCCGCACCGGTTCATCGTGATGGTCGCGCTCTTCGCCTGCGTGGGCGCCGCGATCGCGGTCAGCAAGCTCGAGGACGTCATGCCGCGGATCGGACAGGTGCTCCGCGACGCGACCGTGATCAGGCCGCTCGGCGAGCTCTCGCCCGCAGCCCGACTCGCCTTCGGCGCGTTCGGGACGATCCTGGCGGCGAAGGTCGCGTTGTACGTGTGGGACGGCTTCGCCAAGGACAGCTACGTCGAGACGCTCTACGTGATGGACGCGCCGATCGCGCGCGCGGGCGAGTTCCACCAGTCGCGCGGCAACCGCTGGGACGCGCAGGTGTGGGCGCGGGCGAGCCTCGGGAGCCTGCAGTGCTTCGAGGAGACCGAGTTCCCGATGTCCGCGGCGCTGACCGGCGACGCGAAGCAGGAGGAGCGCCCGATCGATCCCAACCACGCCAAGGTCGTCCGCGAGAAGTGGACGCCCAACGAGATCACCCTGCAGGTGAAGGCCTACGTCACGACGACGGTGCTCGTGAACCAGAACTACCATCGCGCCTGGCGCACCAACGTCGGCACCACCTACGCCCGCGACGGGCTGCTCGCGCTCCAGGTGCCGCCCGGCGAGCACCGCATCGTGCTCCGCTACCGCGATCGGCTGCTCCGCACCGGGCTCGGCATCTCCGTGGTCACGCTGCTCGCGATCGCGGTCCTCGGCGTCCGCGAGGCCCGGCTCCGACTCCGCGCGTTCCGCGCGCGCTGGGCCGCTATTCGATGGTGATCTCGGCGAAGCCGCCGCCCGACGACGTGTAGGTCTTGATCCAGACCTTGATCCGGTCGGCCTTGCGACCGTCGAGCGTGACCTCGCGCCAGGTGGGCTCGGGGTGGAATCCGTCGAAGGTGCCGTCCGCGCCGTCGAGCGCGTCTGCGCCGAGGAACGCCTCGACGCGGAACAGGCCGGTGGCGCGGTCGTTGTACGGCGAGTTGCGCGCGTTCATCAGACGCACTTTGTGGACGGGGCGCGGGGGCGAGAGGGTGATCTCGATCCAGCCCGGGGTGCGGTCGGGGAGGAGCCACTCGCTGGTGGTGTCGCCGTCGACGGCGCGGAACGGGAAGAACTGCGGGCTGTACACCGCCGACGCCTCGGCGTGCAGCGCGGGGGGCCGACGCAGGTACCAGACGGCGCTCCACAGCGCGGCGAACGCGAAGAAGACGATCGCGAGGGCGCGGCGGATCTGTGCGCGACGCAGCGACCGGAGATCGAGCGTGTAGGGCGCGACCGCCTCGTAGAGCGCCTGGTGCGCGGCGCGCGCGTCGGCGACGAAGACGGGCAGCGCGACGTTGCTCTGCTCGGCGACCGCGGTCCGCGCCTCGGCCGCGCGCGCGGTGACGAGCGGATCCTGCAGCGCGAGCGCGTCGACCGCGGCGAGCG
>JALHOE010000069.1 GCA_022843175.1 Deltaproteobacteria bacterium | reverse complement strand
GGCGGCCGAACCACGCGTCGTCGCCGCTCCGGGGCTCACCCTCGATCGGCCGGCCGAGGCTCGCGACCTCGCGGCGGCGCCCCACGTGTCGCACGAACTTGCGCGCGCGGACGCAGGTGCCCTCGCCGGCGCGGACGTCGAAGTCGACCTCGTCGCTGAAGCGGACGACGCTCGAGATGCCGACGCCGAGGCTGCCGCTCTCGCGGGGCGCGCCGGCGAGCGCCGTGGTCGGGTCGGCGATGCCGTCACCGCGATCGAAGGCGAGGATCTCGATGCCGCGCACGTCGTGTCGCTCGATCTCGCGGAGCGCGATGCGTCCGAGCCTGCCGTGGCGGAGCTGATTGGTGGCGAGCTCGCTGACGATCAGCGCGAGCTCGCCGGTCGCGGTCGCGTCGAACCCGAGCCGCGTGGCGACCGTGCGGACGTCGTCCCGCGCGACCGAGACCGACGCGGCATCGACCGTGCTGCGGAACGGGGCTCCCTCGAGCCACCGTCGGGTTAGTACCGTGTCCATTTGCAGATCACGACCTTCGTGCCGGCGCCCGGAGCGGACTCGATGTCGAACTCCTCGACCAGACGCCGCGTACCCGACAGGCCGAGCCCGAGGGAACGCGCGGTGCTGTAGCCACCGGCGAGCACACGGGCCATATCTGCAATGCCCGGGCCGCGATCGACGAACGTGATGCGAATGCCGCTCCGCGTGCCGTCGGCGAGGTGCTCGATGAGCGCGCCGCCGCCGCCCCCGTGGACGAGCGCGTTGCGTCCGAGCTCGGAGGCCGCGGTGGTGAGCGCGGCGGTGGCGAAGGCGTCGAAGCCTCGCTCTTGCGCGAGCATGCGCGCCTTGCGCCGAACGAGGATGACGTCGTCCTCGGTACGGATGGGCATTTCCCAGCGCTGGACCACGTCGGCCATCAACTACTTCCGCCCGAGTGCTTTGCGCGCCTGGAGCATCGCGAGCCCGTCGTCGACGTCGAGCGCGGTCTCGACGGTGTCCATCGCGAAGCCCATCCGCACCAGCGTGGCCGCGACCTCGGCGCGCATGCCGACGAGGATGGTGTGCGCGCCCATCAGGGCGGCCATGCGGCCGGTGTCCGCGAGGATACGGGCGACGTACGTGTCGACCTCTTCGAGCCCGGTAATGTCGATCACCAGGCCCTTGGCGCCGGTGTTCTTGATGGCGACGAGCACGTCTTCCTGGAACGCCTCGGCGATCGTGTCGTGGAGGTCGATGTGGATCGTCGTCAGCAGGTTGGAGCCGACGCGGAGGATCGGGATGTTGCCGCGTTGGCTCACGTGGCGCCCGTGCTGATCTGCTTGCCGACCAGCCCAAGGGCGAGCTCGATGCCCTCGGAGAGCTCGGCGACGGTGTACATGGTGGAGATGTCCACTCCGAGCTGGACGATGGTGCGGGCGACCTGCGCGCTGATGCCGGTGAGGATGACCTTTCCGCCGACGAGGCGCACGGCCGCCGTCGTCTTGAGGAGGTGATCGGCGACGCGCGTGTCGACGACGGGGACGCCCGCGATGTCGATGATGATCGCCCGCGCCTTCTCGCCGATGACCCGGAGCAACACGGCCTCCATGATCTGCTGCGCGCGCTCACTGTCGATCGCGCCGACCAGCGGGAGCAGGAGGATGTGGTCGTGCACCTTGATGACGGGCGTGGACAGCTCGCGGATCGCCGCCTGGTGGCGGCCGAGCGTGTCGAGGTTGGCCGCGATGTACGCGTCGATGGCCAGGGACATGTCGAAGCCGACCAAGCGCAACATGCTCTGGTACGAGGCGCGCGCCTCGGCCGGATCCGGCACGTCGGCGGTGATGCGGTCGAGCAGGATCGCGAGGTAGTGGCGGTACGCGCCGATGTACCAGCGCGGCGCCATTCCGATGCGCTCGTGCGCGGCGCCCACGCGGAGGCGGTTCTCGACGTACGCAAGGTCGCAGACGCCGTCGAACAGCTGGAGGAAGTAGTCGCGCTGGAGCCGCTTCACGCGGCGGATGGTCTCGTCGTCCGGGAAGAATCGCCGCGCCTCGGGGTGCGACAGGATCAGTCGGTAGAAGTCCTCGACGACGTCGTCCATGTGCCGCTCGGCGAAGGGACGGAGGCCCTTGAGGCGCGCGAGGTCATCGTCGCTGAGCTGAAAGAACGTCCGACGACTGTTGAGCTCTCGTGCGTCGAACTTGAGCGTCTCCGACAGCGAGCGGGGAGCGGGCACCGCGCGATTCATGGCCCGGCAAAGTACGCCGCCTGCGTCGGGTTGTCATGCACGAGGGGCGCTTCCCGAGCGCCCTCGGGATGAATATGGTGGAATCCGTGACCGGATCCCGGGAGCAGAAGGCGATGCGCGCACTGATGCGCTTCGGCGAGCTCCTCTCCGGAGTCGCCGAGTCGCAGACCGTCATGCGCTCGCTCGTCGCGGCGGCGGTCGAGGACGCCGGCGCGGTGGCCGCAGTGGTCGTCGAAATCAGCCCCGATGGAGCCACGCGCATCGGTGCGGCCCGCAACCTCCCCGAGCAGTTCGCGGGCTTCCCCCCGGAGGACGCGCTCGAGCCCTCGCTCGGCGACGACCTGTTGCGAGCCTGCAGCTCGCTCGACATCTGCCGCGGCGCGCGGACGATCGTTGCGCCGCTCGCATCGGGCGGCGGCCTCTACGGCTCGGTCATCTACGTCTACGGACGCGAGGTGGATGATTTCGATCACTCGGTGGCGCACGCGCTGGCCGGCCTCTCCGCGAGCGGGCTGAACTGCGCCGCCCGCTACGACGAGCTCGCGCGCAATTACGCCGAGCTGCGCGCGCAGCGCGAGGTGTTGGTCGGCAACGAGAAGCTGCGAGCCCTCGGCGAGATGGCGGCCGGCGTGTCGCACGATCTCAAGAACATCATCAACCCGCTCTCGCTTCACTTGCAGTTCCTTCGTCGGGCCATCCCCAAAACAGACGAGGACTGCCAGCAATCGGTGTCCGAGATGCAGGGCATCCTCAAGCGTGGGCTCGAGACGATCGAGCGGCTGCGGGACTACTCGCGTCAATCCGGCAGCGAGCGGGCCGAGGTCTGCGATCTACGTCAGCTGGCCCGCGAGTCGATCGAGATCGCGAAGCCGCGCACGCGAGCCAAGCACGACGTCCACATCACCCTCGTGGCCTCGCTCGATGAGGCGCCCCCGGTGAAGCTCACAGCGAGCGAGGCGATCGCCGCGATCGTCAACCTGATCGTCAACGCGGTCGACGCAATGCCCAACGGCGGCCGCATCGAGGTGGCGACGGGACGCACCGGCGAGGGCGAGGGCTTTCTCCGCGTGTCGGACGACGGCCCCGGCATGACCGAAGAGGTTCGCGCCAAGGTGTTCGATCCGTTCTTCACCACCAAGGGCAGGGAGGGCACCGGGCTCGGCCTGTCCACGGTGTACTCGTTCGCGCAGCGGCATCACGGTCGCATCGTCCTCCGCTCCGCGCCGGGCGAGGGCGCCGCTTTCACCATGACGTTCCCCGCAGCCGCGGAGTGAGCTCACGCAGCCATGTAGGGATCGCGTCGGAGCGACACGAACGCGCGCGCTGCATGGAAGAACTGACGTCGCGCAGACGGGCTCTCGGCCGTGTGCGCCGCCGTCTCGTTGAGGATGCGGAGCAGCCAGTTGCCCCGGGTCGCGCCGAGCCGAAGCTGCTGCAGGGTCTCCGTGATGTTGCCGTGCCTGGGCTCGCGACCGGCGGCGAGATCACGGGCGAACTCCTCGAGGAGGTGAAGGGCTTCGGCGTGCGGCGGCTGGAGCATGGGGAGACCTCGGAGCGGGACCGCGAGCGAAGGTCGTGCCACCACAAACTGAGCTAGATTTTCAGGCCACGGCGCGCATGGAGCGCAGCGTTTGCGCCGGCGACGCACCCATCGCGCCCGTCCACAGGGGGCTCAGATGCGCTCCGACACCAGGTGCCCGGTGTCGCCGTCGACCATCACTGAGCCGCCGAGGAGCCTCGCTTCGGCGACCGCGTCCTCGCGCTTCGCGAACACCTGCGACACCTTCGAGGAGCCGCGGCCGAACACAGCGAAGCCGCCGGGGACGCGTCGCACGGAGAAGATGCGATCGGGCTTCGACTCCCTGTTGAGCAGGACTCCGACGTCCGCGGGGAGGTGCTCCTTGAGCCGTGCACGCACGTCGTCGTCGAGCAGACGACCGAGCGCGCGCAGCACGGCCTCGGCGTGCTCGGTCGCGGCGTAGGTCTCGTCGTGCTCTGCGCGCGCGACGTGATCGAAGAAGCTGTCGCGGGTCTCGGAGACGCAGACCGCGTCCTCGAGCTGCTCGGGCAAGCAACGTTGCAGCGCCCGCAGGTCGATCATCGGCAGCTTGCTGGCGAGCGCCGACAGGGTTGCCTCCGTCACACGCTGCACCGTCTCCGGCGGCGTGTCGGGGTGTCCGGCCTCGCGTGCGACGCCGCGAAGCAGCTCATCGAGTTGGATGCGGGCCATGTAGTTGGAAGTAGCAATTACACGGCCAGCGCAGCTTCTTCGCGCGGACCTCAGCGCTCGATCCGTCGAGCCCTAGTCGAGCTCCTTGGGGCCGCCGATCGGGACCGCGAGGTAGCGGGTGCCGTTCTCGTGCCGCGGCGGCAGACGCCCACCGTCGATGTTTACCTGCACGCTCGGGTAGAGGAGACGCGGCGCGTTGAGGCCGCGGTCGCGGTCCCTGCGCAGCGCGACGAACTGCTCGTGCGTGGTGCCGGCGCGGAGATGCACGTTGTGCGCGCGCGAGGCCGCGATCGTTGTCTCGGACCGAACGGCGCGACCGCCGGGCTGATAGTCGTGACCGACGAACACCCGCGTCTCGGGCGGGAGCGCGTAGAGCACCTCGTGAATCGAGCGATAGAGATCGTCGGCGCTGCCGCCCGGAAAGTCGGTGCGGCCGGTGCCGTAGTCCTCGATGAACAGCGCGTCGCCGGTAAACACCGCGTCGCCGATCGCATAGGAGACGCAAGCCGGCGTGTGCCCCGGCGTCGCGAGCACGCGGACCGAGAGCGCGCCCGCTTGAAGCACCTCGCCGTGCGCGAGAAGTCGATCGAACTGCGCGCCGTTGGTCTCGAGCTTGGGCAGGTCGAAGACCCTCTGGAAGGTCTTCTGCACCTCGGTGATCCGCGCGCCGATCGCCAGCTTGGCGCCGAGACGCTTGTTCACGATTTGCGCGGCCGAGAGGTGGTCGGCGTGGGCGTGGGTCTCGAGCGCGAAGTGCACGCGAAGGTTCTGCTCGGCGACGTACTCGAGCACCTTGTCGATCGAGGTGGTGGTCGTGCGTGAGGACGCCGGGTCGTAGTCGAGCACCGGGTCGATGATCACCGCATCGGCTCCCTCGCTCACCACGTAGGTCAGCGTGAACGTCTGCGGATCGAAGAACTCTTTCACCTTCATCGTGGGCCTCCGAGCGGTGAGAGCCGGCGGCCCGGCCGGAGGGTTCACGCCCGCTGAGCGACCCACGCGGCGACCGCAGCCCTGACCCGGGCCTGCACGGCCGGCGCGACGGGACCGCGGCCGGAGGCGCGGCACATCGACAGCGCCTGGCGGAGGGTGTCGCACGCACCGGTGCAGGCGGGGCAGCTCGCGACGTGGCGCTCCATCTCGGCGCAGTCGGCTTCGTCGAGCTCACCCTCGAGCTTCTTCGACAGCGCCGTGACCACGTCGGGGCAGCTCGGTGCGGACGCAGTTCCGCTCTCGAGCATCGGCCTCAGCGCTTCGCGGAGCGCGCCGCGCGCGCGGTGCAGCCGGCTCTTGAGCGCCTCGACAGTGATGCCCAGCGCCGACGCAGCCTCGGCCGCAGGGAGCCCTTCGACGTCGCGGAGCTCGAGCACCTCGCGCAGCGACTCGGGGAGCCGGAGGATCGCCGCGTTGACGCGCGCGCTGAGGTCCTGCGCCATCGCCGCGTCCTCCGGGGTGGGCGCGGGGTCTTCCGGCTCGGGCGCGTCGTCCGCGCTCGCGAACGGCCGGTTCTTGAGGCCGCGCCGCCGACGCGCGCACGCCGTGCGCGCGAGCGTGAACACCCAGCTCGTCAGCGACGAGCGGCCCTCGAACGACGGGAGGTTCTGCGCGATGGCGAGGAGCGTGTCCTGCAACACCTCGTCTGCGTCGTCCCGCTGGCGGCACATCCGCATGCCGAATCGATGGACCGCCGGCGCGACCTCGCCGAGCACGCGCTCCATCGCGGCGCTGTCTCCGTTGCGGGCTTGCTCGAGCGTCTCGGCGTCCATCGCCTCGAATCGTAATCACGAACCCTGCGCGCCGTGAGCCGGCTCTCACCGGCGTCCCACCCTTCACGGAGGTTTCTCGCGATGACATGGTCCTGGTCCCACAAGCAGCAGACGCCCTCTCCCCACCGCGAGCTCGTCCGCAACGGCGCGCTGCTCCTCGATGTTCGCACGCCCGAGGAGTTCGCCGAGAGCCACGTCCCCGGCGCCAAGAACATCCCCGTGCAGGTGCTCCACGAGCACCTCGAGGACGTGGGCAGCAGGGACCGCAAGGTCGTCGTCTACTGCCGGAGCGGCGCGCGCAGCGCGCGCGCGGCGGGCATGCTGCGCAGCGCGGGCTTCGAAGTCCTCGACATCGGCGGCATCCACAACTGGTAGCGCGTACGCGTCGCGTTCGCGTCGGCGTTCGCGTCGGCGTTCGCGTTCGCGTCGGCGTTCGCGTTCGCGTCCGCGTTCGCGTTCGCGTCCGCGTTCGCGTCCGCGTTCGCGTCCGCGTCTGCGTTCGCGTCCGCGTCTGCGTTTGCGTCTGCGTCTGCGTCGGCATTTGCGTCCGCGTCTGCGTGCGCGTCTGCGTCCGCGTTTGCGTCTCGCGTCTCGCGTCTCGCGTCTCGCGTCTGCGTTCTCCTTCGCTTCTGTGTCGGGGTGATCGCGGCGTGATAGGCGCGCGCGTCAGCGAGCGCCTGACCAGATCGGGCTCTCTCCGCGGCCCTTCGATTCTGCCGGCGTGCTCGGGTCGGTCAAGGGTTCGCGCCTTCGGCGCCTCGTCGCTGCGCTCCTCGCCCTTGACCGACCCTCCGCGCGCCGGCGGGGGGCGAGGGTGCCCGCCGAGAGTCGGCGTGGTTCACCGGGAGTCACCTCATGTTGCGAGTCTACGACGACGTCCTCGAGATCATCCGCGCCGTTGCGCCCCTGGTTCACGAGCTTCGCAAGCGCAGCCCGAACCTCAGGGAATCGGCGCCGTCGCGCGTGGCGATCTTGCGGAACCTCGGGAGGGCGCGCAGGCTCTACCGTTTCACTTCTTGGGATCGTCTGCGTACCCAGCCGCGGCGGGCCTCGATAGGTTAGGATCGCGCGTGTGGGCGCGCGCGTGCTCGTGGTTGACGACGACCCGGCCATCGGGAGGCTCGTGCGCGCGCTGCTCCAGGGCAGCGACGTTTACTTCGTCGACAGTGGCACGACTGCGCTTGCTCGGCTCGCGAACGAAGACTTCGACGTGCTCATCACGGATCTCGAGATGCCGGACCTCGACGGTCTGGAGCTCTGCGCGCAGGTCGCAGCAGCTCGGCCGCATCTCCCCGTGATCGTGCTGACCGCCCATGGGAACTATGAGCGCGCAGTAGGCGCAGTACGCGCGGGCGCTTACGACTTCCTCACCAAGCCCATCGAGCGCGCTCCGCTTCAACTCGCTGTGGATCGGGCGACTGCACACCGTCAGCTACGGGGCGAGCTGCGCCGGCTTCGGGAGATTGTCAACGGACCGATCGAAGGGCTTCACGGTGACAGCCTAGCGATCGCTGAGACCCGAGCCTTGATTGCGCGGGTCGCGCCGAGCAGAGCCACGGTGCTGATCCGCGGGGAGAGCGGGACCGGTAAGGAGGTCGCTGCTCGTGCGATCCACGCGGCGAGCGGTCAAAGCCGCGGGCCCTTCGTCGCGCTCAACTGCGCGGCCATCCCCGAGCACCTGCTCGAGAGCGAACTCTTCGGACACGTGCGTGGCGCGTTCACCGACGCCCGTGCGGACAAGACAGGGCTCTTCGCGCGCGCCAGCGGGGGGACCTTATTCCTCGACGAAGTGGGCGAGCTTCCTCTGGCGCTGCAACCAAAGCTCCTGCGGGTCCTTCAGGAGCGGACCGTACGGCCGGTAGGATCCACCGTCGAGACGCCTGTTGACGTGCGGATCGTAGCAGCGACCAACGCGGACCTCGAGACCGCGACCGCGGAGAAGCGTTTCCGCGAGGACCTCTACTTTCGCCTCAACGTGCTCTCGGTCGAGCTGCCACCGCTGCGGAGTCGCGGCGGCGATGTCCTCACTCTAGCCGCACGTTTCCTCGACGAGATCGCTGAGCGTGCGCAAAAGAAGGTCATCGGGATCTCGCCCGCCGCGGCCGAGCGTCTGCTTGCATACTCCTGGCCCGGCAATGTCCGCGAGCTGTTCAACTGCATGGAACGAGCGATCGCGCTCGCCCGGTTCGATCAGATCGTCGTTGAGGATCTCCCTGAGCGCGTGCGTACCCACAGGTCGAAGCACGTGGTGGTCGCGAGCGATGACCCAAGGGAGCTCGTGTCGATGGCCGAGGTCGAACGTCGGTATATCGACCGCGTGATGGAAGCCGTTTCGGGCAACAAGTCCGAGGCCGCTCGCATCCTCGGTTTCAATCGGGCAACGCTGTACCGCAAGCTCGCGGACGCAGGTCGGAGAAATGAGGGGTGATATGGCTATGTCCGACGACGAAGCGCTTCGCCGCGAGCTCACGCTGCTGCAACAGGAGTTCGTCGCCGAGCTCCCGGCTCGTCTCGCGCGGCTAGCGGCGGCCCTCGAGCAGCCCGAACCACGGACCGAGGCACGGCGGCTCGCTCACCAATTGCGAGGGAGCGCTGGAAGCTATGGCCTCGATGCCGTGAGCGTAGCAGCCGGGGAACTGGAAGAGGCACTGCTCGCGGGCACCGCCGCGGCTGCCGAGTGGGCTCGTCTCCGCGAGCTCGTCGAACGCGGTTGACCGTCGCGTGACGCGACACTGTTGCGATTTCGAACAGTCGCCACAGCCGAAATGTCGTCGCCGCGGGTGGCCGGGCGCTTGCAGAACGGCCGCGAGTGCAGCGCCATCTCTCCCTGCGAACCAGCTCTCTCGGTCAGGAAGTCGAGCTGGTTTATCGGCAGGCGATTCCCGGCTTCGTGGCCACGCTGGTGAACGCAGTCGTGCTGTGGGCGGTACTGCGCGGGAGCGTGAACGACCGCCGCTTGACCCTCTGGATCACCGTGGTGACCGCCCTGACTCTGGCGCGCGCGATCTCGGTGCTGGCATTCCATCGCGACCGCGCGCGTACAAGCACCGGCGGGTGGCGCTGCGTATTCTGTGTCGGAGCACTTGGAGCGGGCGCGACGTGGGGCGCGCTCGCTCTCGTCTTCCCGGTGAGCGTGGCGCACCAAATGGTGATCGGGTTCGCGCTCGCCGGAATGACGGCGGGCGCGACGCCCTTCCTCGCGCCGGTGCCGAGCGCTTATGTAGCGTACGTCGTCCCGGCGCTCGTCCCCTTCATCGTGCGTCTGTACCTCGTCGGATCGCCGCTCCACGTCGCCATGAGCGCGATGACGACCGTGTTCCTGGGAGTCATGCTCATCACCGCGCGGCGCATGTCCCTCACCATCCGCGAGGCCTTTCAGCTGCGCCATCAACAGCGCGACCTGGAAGGTCGCCTTGGTCTTCTCTTCCTCCACTCGCCCGTCGCAATCCTCGAGTGGGACCGCGATCTCGAATTGGCAGCGGCGAACCCTGCGGCGCGACGTCTGCTTTCGATCGTCGGAAGCGACGACGCACCGTCAATCGACGAACCGGCGCGCGAGATGTTGAGAGGCCTCGCTGCGCGCGCACAGCCTGGTGCGGTCGTTCCGCCCGTCAACGCCGAGATCATGCTCGCCGGTGGCACACGTCTCGACTGTGACTCCTACGATGCGCCGATCCCCGGCTCGCACCCGAACGAGTTCGCGGGGGTGGTCTCGGTCCTCGTCGACACGCGTGAGCGCGATGCGCTCGTGCGCGCGAAGGCCTCGTTCGTAGCCGCAGTGAGCCACGAGCTGCGCAGCCCCCTGACCACAGTCCGTGGCTCGCTCGGATTGCTCGCCGCGGGGATTGGTGGACGGCTGGACGACGAGGGCCGCTCGCTCGTCACAGTTGGCCTGCAGGACTGCGCGCGACTCTCCAACCTCGTCGAGGCGATCCTGGACTTCGAAGGGGCGACCGGCCCTTCGGAAGGAGTTGTTCAAGCGAGCGAGGTCATGCCGATCGTCGAAAGCTCGGTCGCAGCGCAGCGCGAGGAGGCGGCGCGTCGACAGGTCTATGTGCGGGTGACCGTCTCGTCCGACATGCAGGGTGCGCGCGCGGCGTGCTCGCGACTACGCGCGGTCCTCGATCAAGTCCTCGACAACGCGGTCGCCTTCGCGCCGCCGGGCAGCGAGGTCGACGTCTCGGTGAAGCGCGAGCGCGGCAACGTCGCCATCGCGGTGGTCGATCGCGGCGAGGGGATCCCGCTCGAATACACGCGCGGCGTGTTCGCTCCCTTCTCACAGGGCGACGGCTCGACCACACGCCGCAAGGGAGGGACGGGGATGGGCCTGAGCATCAGTCGAGCGCTCATCGAGCGATCGGGCGGGCACCTGACGATCGTGCGTCGCGCGGACCAGGGTACGGAGCTCCTGATCACGCTCCCGGAGAAGGCAGCATGAACGAAGGGCAGACTCGCGTCGAGCAACGCTATGTTCTCGAACAGCTACTCGGTCGGGGGGGCATGGGGCACGTGTACCTCGCACACGACGAGGTTTTGCGTCGTCATGTGGCGCTCAAGGTGATCGCGCCGGAGTGGGTCGACGATCGCAAGTTCCGAGACGCATTCGCGCGCGAGGCGCGAGCGCTGGCCGCGCTGCGGCACGACCATGTAGTGCGCATTTACGACGCCGTCGCGCGCCCGGAGTGCACCTACCTGACGATGGAGCGGGTACCGGGGCGGCTGTTGTCCACGCTGATGGAGCAACACCTGGCACACGGGGCCACGCTCCCTCCATTTCGAGCGCTGACCATCCTCCAACAGATCGCAGGGGGACTCGCCGCCGTCCACGCGGCGGGCATCGTCCATCGCGACGTCAAGCCGGAGAACGTCATCATCGAGGAGGGCTCAGGGCGTCCCGTCCTGATCGACTTCGGGATTGCCTCGAAGTATCGCGTAGAGGAGGAGCCCGCCGGCACTCCGGCCTACCTCGCGCCCGAGGTGATCTTCGGCGGTCCCGCGGACCCAACCGCCGACGTGTACTCTCTCGGCTGCATGGCGTTCGAGCTGTTGACGGGACGCCTGCCGTTCGAGCACGAGAACCTCCCGGAGCTTTATCAAGCGCACCTGGGGCACGAGCGACCGCTGGTCTCGTCCCGCCGTCCCGAGCTCGGTTCGTTCGATCTCGTCGTGCAGCGCGCGATGGCGAGGAGAGCTGCCGATCGCTACACCTCCGCGCTCGAGTTTGCAGCGGCGCTTGGCGACGCGATGGAGCGGTGGTCGCGCGGAGAGACCCTGCCGGAGCCGGCGCGCGAGAGCTCCGACGCGCTTCGCATCCTCGTAATCGACGACGACGACGACTTCCGGAAGTTGGCGGCGCGTGCCGCGCAGCTCGCGCTCTATCAGCAAAAGGTCTTGGTCTCGACTGCGCGGACCGGAGTAGAAGCGCTTGCCATCGCGCGACGTACTCCGCCGGACGTCGTGATCCTCGACTACGATATGCCCGGGCTCGACGGCATCGATACTCTGTCGAGGCTGCGTGCAATACCGAAGGGCGGGGATGCGCGGGTGATCGTGGTGAGCGCGACGGTCACTGACGCCGTGCGGTGGAGGTTCGGAATTCTTGGCGTTGAGGACTTCTTCGGCAAGACCGAGGGATTCGCGGGCCTCGTGGGCAGGATCTTGGAGGTCATGAACCGGTACGGCTGGGCGAGGGCCGAGACGCGATGACAACCGCAACCGCGACCGTGCTTTTCGTGGAGGACGACCCTGCAATCCGCCGGGTGGGAGAAGTGAGCCTCCGCGCTGTCGGAAGGTTTCGAGTACTCCTCGCCTGCAACGGCCTCGAGGCGCTCGAGTTGGTCGCGCTCGAGCGTCCGGATGTCATCCTTCTCGACGTGATGATGCCCGAGCTCGATGGCCCGGGCACCCTCCTCAGGCTGCGAGCCGACGAGGCGACGCGCGACATTCCGGTGATCTTCTTGACGGCGCGAGTACAACCCGAGGAAGTCACTGCCTACCTCGCGATGGGTGCCGTTGCCGTGATCCGAAAGCCCTTCGACCCGGTCGCCCTGCCCAACGAGGTGCGGTCGCTTATGATGTCGGCGCATGCGCAACGATGATCTTGACGGCGAGCGTCAGCGCCTCGAGGCGTTGGACGCGACGCAGCTACTCGACACCCCGGCCGATCCGGTGCTCGACGGGATCGTCGACATTGCACGCACGCTCTACGCAGTGCCGATTGCGCTGATCAGCCTCGTGGATCGGGATCGTCAATGGTTCAAGGCATGCGTCGGACTGCCGGTGCGTGAGACGCCGCGCGAGGTCGCATTCTGCAGTCACGCGATTCGAGAGGATGATTACCTCCTGGTGACAGACGCGGCAGCCGATCCGCGGTTCTCGGAGAACCCTCTGGTGGTCGGCGAGCCTCGGATCCGGTTCTATGCCGGAATACCGCTCCGGGTCTCCTCCGGGCATGCCCTCGGCACGCTATGCATCATCGACCGTTCGCCGCGCGTGATGTCGGCGGAGCAGCTGGCCCCGCTTCGCACCTTGGCGCGTCAGATCGAGGTTCATCTCGAGCTGCGTCTGCAGCTCCGGCGGGTCCGCGCGCTCGAAGCTCGCGAGCGCGCGCTCAACGAGGAGTCGATGAGCAGCGCCGCGGAGCTCGCGCAGTTGCTGGACGGCCTCAGCGACTTCGTTGTTCGCACCGATGCCCGCGGCACCGTCACGTACGCCAACCGCGCGGTGCGCGAGACGCTCGGCTATGCGCAGCCCGTCGGCATGTCATTCGTCGACTTGGTGGCGCGAGAGAACCATGCCGCCAGCGCCTCCCGGCTGGCGCGTTTCGCGGAGGGAGCCAGGTCTCTCCCACTCTCGAATGTCCTCGTCGCGGCCGACGGCCGACGGCTGATCGTCGAGGGCACCGTCTTCTCCGAGCGCGCGGCCGATGGCGCGCTCCTGGGACTGCGCGCGATCTTCAGAGACGTGACCACCCAACGTGTTCAGGAGGCCCGCCTGGGCGCGCTCGTCGAAGGGCTCGGGGCGGGCGTACTCGTCGAGACAGCGGACCGGCGTGTCGCGATCGAAAACGCGCTCTTCGCGCAGATGTTCGGCGGAGAAGAGGCGCGCCTGGGCGCGAGCGCCGCCCGCGTGATGGAGCACGTCGCCACGCTGACCGACGACCCCGCAGCGTTCCTGCGACGAGTCGACTCGGTGATCCAGTCGAGTGCGCCGGTCCAGTCCGAGGAGATCTGCGTAACCGACGGTCGCGTGTTCGAGCGTGACTATTCACCGCTGACGATCAAGGGCTCTACGACGAACGAGCACCTGTGGGTGTTTCGCGATGTGACACCACGCCGGGAACTCGAACGCATGAAGAACGAGTTCGTAACGAACGTGTCGCACGAGTTCCGCACGCCGCTGACCTCGATTCGCGGCGTCATCGGGCTGCTCGCCCGCGGCGGGATCGCCGACCTACCGGAGGATGCGCGTTCCCTGCTCGCCGTGGCCGACGCGGAAACCGAGCGACTCTCGCGTCTCGTCAACGAGATCCTCGACGTCGACGGCGCGAAGCACGCGGCGCCGAAGTCAGCGCAAGCCGAGAGTGCGGCTGCGCTCTTGGCGAGCGCCGTCGATGCGACAGCTCCGCTGGCTGCAGAAGCGGCGGTGAGGGTCACGGTCACGGTTCCGCAGGAGTGTACCTGCGTCGCCGATCGGGATCGGACCATCCAGGTTCTCATCAACTTGCTCGGCAACGCTATCAAGTTCTCTCCTCCTGCTGGCGCGATAGAGCTGACCGCGTTCGAGAGCGGAGACATGATTCGATTTGTCGTGCGTGACCATGGACCGGGTATCTCGCCGGTTGATATTCCGACTCTGTTCACGAGGTTTCGCCAGCTCGCTGTCGGCACGATCAAGCCGAAGGGCACGGGGCTCGGTCTCGCAATCTCGAAGGCGCTCGTCGAGCAGCAGGGCGGGCGCATCGGCGTGGCGAGCACGCTCGCGGCCGGGAGCGAATTTTACTTCGAGCTGCCGCGCGCCCACGCCGGGTGACTCGCAGGCTGAATCGTTGCCGGCCCACAACGATCCGCAGGAAACGGCGACCCTCCGCGGCGGCCACGAGTTCGCATAACGGCGTAGCTGACGCGAACATCGTGACCGGCCGGAGGATCGGCGTCAGTCGTCGGCTCGCGCCGCTCGCGCGTTGCGCTTGTGCTCGGCAGCGTGCGCGAGCGCGTTGGCGATCAACTCTGTGACGTGCTCGTCGGCGAGCGAATACAGCAGGTGCGTGTCCTCATCTGCGACGCACCACAAGCCCTTCGTTGCGCAGCACCATCAGGCGTTGCGACATCGTCGATAGGCCCTTGGCGCGCGCCGCGCTCGGTTCGCTCAGGGTCGATTCTTCGATCCGAGACTGGCCGATGCGACCCGCTTCCCGATCGCCGCCGCGAATCATCTCGACGACATCACGCCGACCAACGATCTCGTCACGTCGAAGCTCCCCGGACTGCAGGCATATCAGCTCTCGATTCGTGCACCGATGCCTCCAGCCGGAAGTTTCGATGCCGCAGCGGCGGCACGCGGGGCGAGCCTGTTCACCAGCAAGGCGAAGTGCGCCTCGTGCCACGTGAGTCCCCTCTTCACGGAGCCGGGGTGGGGCATGCACACGGCCAGCGAGATCGGGATCGACGACTTCCAGGCGATGCGCTCGCCCGACGGAAGGTACCGCACGACCCCGCTGAAGGGCCTGTGGACCCATCAGAAGGGTGGCTTCTATCACGATGGTCGGTTCGCGACGCTGCTCGATGTCGTGAACCACTACAACTCCCTCAAGTCCCTCGGGCTCACGGGCGCGGAGACGAACGATCTGGTCGAGTACCTGAAGTCACTTTAGGCCGGCGGGCCGCCCTCGTTCGTCGCGATGAGCGACAGTCGTGCTACCCCTCACACGGCGCAGGAGCGCGCCAGGGATCGGAGCAAGGAGCCTGACCTACGGCGCGCTCATTGTTGTGGCGGCTCTGACTGAAGTGTCCGCCGCCGCGCGGCGACGAAGACTGGTCTTCGCTCGGACCGCGGAGTATGCCCTCGCCTCGTGCGTATCCATGTCGCGACCTAGACATGTCCAGCCAGGAGATGAACCCGCCGTCGGCGTCCGGCTCGTCGAATCACCATTCTCGACGGCGATGAAGGCGAGAGTGAAATGGTTGTCGGCACGTCGCGCGCCGCGATCATCCATGTCGGCACTGCCTTCGACGCGAAAGCGGAGCCCCATGACGGGATGGATGCCGACAGCGGCAACTCCCCTCCCGCAGTCCAGCCCGAGGCACAAGTCCCGGCGGCGGTGCGGCAGCGTCGGACGCTTACGTGTGCTCGTTGAGGGGGTAGGTAATGGAAGCGTCCGCGCGGGATCCCAGTGGGCGAGTTGACAAAGGATCCCTTCTCCGATCTACACATCGGACGGCCGGGTTGAGCCGCGACGTCTCTGTGAACGAACGCAAGGGTACACCTCCGGCCGGCGTCCGTGAGCGGCGGTGGTGGGAGTCGCGGAGGCGGTCGCGGGGAGCGGCGTCAGTCGTCGGGGGGCGGGAGCTCGATGCCGGGTTCCGAGGGCGGCGGGGCTTCGGGCTCGGAGGGTGGCGGGGGCTGTGTTGAGTCGGGCGGTGCTTCGTCGGGATCGCGCGCGTAGGGAAGCCGTTCCGAGAGGGATCGCTCGTCGATGGAGGCGAGGAAGCGACGCGCTGCGTCGGACTGGTGAACGGCTGCGATGACTCGTGCGCGGCCATTGCAGCGCGGGCACGCGAGGACGTCGTCGAGGAACGTGCGACGAAGGAGCTTTGCCCACTCGATGCGCGGCGCTTGCGCCAGCAGCTGACCGTTGGCGAGGCGAGCCCGGTGTTGTGCCGTGAGCTGTGCGAACGGTGGTCTACGTTCGGTCGCCGCGGGCGGGCTCGGGCGCGCGGCCGACTGCGTGCTCGGTTGCGCGGGAGACTTCGGGGCGGTGAGGATCCCTCTGGTCCCATGAATCGCGAGCGCGGTCGGCGCGGTTGGTGTCGGGGGTCTGTGCGGGGGCGATGCTCGCGAGGGCGCGTTCGTCGCGTGAGGCGCACGCAGCATGCTGTCGGTCCGGCTGGGACCCGGGACGATGTGACGCCGCCACTTCGAGCTCGGTGCGAGGACTCCGTGGTAGCGAAGAAAGGGGTGGCGTGGCGGCGGGATGAGGGCGGCGATACGCGCGAGGAGCTCGACGGGCTCGAGGATGCGGTGGGTCGCGTTCCGGCGCGGTTGCTTGATGCGATGGGCAACTCGACCGTCGGGGAGCAGCGTGAGGCGCTCGAGCGCGAAGGGGGGGCGCGCGCAGTAGCGAACCAGTCGCTCGCGCGCGACGTCGTCGTCTGCGCCGATGGCGACGGCGGCGTGAAGGTTGAACCCGTCGAACGCGACCGAGCGGCGACCGATCGCCGCGGGCTCGTCGTCGGTGTTTGAGTCGCGCACCGCTGCGTGGCCCTCGAGCTTGTCGAAGAGGCCGGGTTGGATCGCGATGCGCGCGCACGCGTCGAGCGCGTCGAGCGCATCGGGGTCTTCGTCTTCGGGGGAGGAATCGGAGGAGTCGTGACGGGGCGCGGACGGGTCGAGACCGCGGCGCCGGAGCCACGCGCGCACGGCGCGCTGCACGCGCACGAGCACCGCGAGCAACTCGGTTCGCGAGGGCGGGAGCGCGGGGTGAAAGATGGGGTGCGCGCCGTCGTCGCCCCGCGGGCGCGTGAACAGGCCTTCGAGGACGAGCACGTGGAAGTGCACGTGGAGGTTGAGCGAACCACCGAAGCGCTGCACGAAGGTGACGGCGCCGGCCTTTCCGTCGCGAGGTCCGTGTGCACGCTCGAGCGGTGTGAGTGGCTGCTCCGCTCGGGAGTGTTCGAGCCATCGCTGAATCTCGCGGAAGAGGATGCGATCGATCGCGGCGACGACCTCGGCGCGCTTCGCGGCGAGCACGCGGAGCTCGTTGGGCAACGAGAGCACCCACTGCCGGATCGGGACGTTGGGCAACACGCGATCGACGAGGTGCGCCGCCGTGTTGCTCATCGTGCGGCCCGCGCACGACGGGCACGTGCCCCGCTCCTTGCACGAGAACGCGACGACCCGATCGTGGCCGCAATCGTCGCAGCGCAGCCGGAGGAACCCGTGCTCGGGGATGCCGCACCGCAGATACTGCTCGAAGGCGCGCCTCACGTAGCGCGGCAACGGACGAGCGTACCGCTTCTCGGCGAGACGCAGGAACGCGGCGAGATGTGCGCGGACGACCGCATGAAGCACCGTGCGCTCGGGACGGTGACGCACGTGGCGACGAGGGCTCTCGAGGCGGGCGCATACCGACACGCCGCGGCATGGGCGAAATCCATGCACGCCCGGTCGCGTGCCTGATCGTCCGTCTTCTCTGGCGAATCACGCGTTCACGGGCTCGTGACCGCCGGCGGCCGCCGGTCCGCCGCCGGCGGCCGCCGCCGGGGGCTACGGCGCGCCGCCTCTTACGGTTCACGCTGGGCGGCGCGTTCGCTCTCGCGATGGTCGAGACCGACGCGCGGATCGATCAGTCCTTCCTCGACGCGGGCTCGTGGGACGTCGAAGTCGCCGACACGACGGCGTAGGCACACGAACCTGTGCCCGCATAGGGTCTGCAAGCTTCGCGAGCCGCTTCCGCTTCCGCTTCCGCTTCCGCTTCCGCTTCCGCTTCCGCTTCCGCTTCCGCTTCCGCTTCCGCCTTCGCTTCCGCTTCCGCTTCCGCCTCCGCTTCCGCGTTCGCCTTCGCCTCCGCCTTCGCCCCCGCCTTCGCTTCCGCGTCCGCCTGCGCGTCCGCCTGCGCGTCCGGCCTGGTGCGGGCCGGCGTACCGGCGGCATGCACCCTTGGCGACACAGACGTCGGTGATCGAGATGCTCTCGTCCATCGAGGCGCACCCACCCGCGTACTCCGCAGGCCGATTGCGCCCGCGCGAACGCGACCCCTCGGCGATGGCGAGCACCGTGCTGACGCGCGCGCCTAGCCCGCCCGCGTTTCGCGTTCGCGTTCGCGTTCGCGCGTTCGGGGTCGGGCGACCGGGCCGTTCACACGTATAGGCGCTCGCTGACGCGCGCGCCTGGCCTTGCTGGCGAGGCGCGTTGGCGGCGAGCGGGGAGAGCTCAGAGCGCGCGCGCGATCACACAGTGCTTCGTGCTCGCGTCGCAGCGCACCGTCGACTTCACGGGGCTCGGCGTCGGGCAGGCCGCGCAGTCGACGCGCGGATCGCAGATCTGCGAGTTGAACTCGGAGATCTTAGACCTGTTGATCGCCACGAGCGTGCGCTCTCCATCGCACGGGCCGCAGCAGATGCCGTGCACCGGGACGCAGTCGGCGTCGCTGCTGCACGAGGAGACGTCGTCGGTCGGGACGAAGACCGGCACACACGCGCCGCCGCGGCAGAACGCCTGCAACTCCGGGTCGGGCGGGCTGGCGCACGCCGGGCATCCAATGCCGCCGCCGTCGGACGTGCACGCGAGCTCGCGATACTTGCCGACGGAATCACGCGGCAGCGCGATTTGATCGGTCGCGGTCGCGACGCCGCACCGACCGCAGCAACTCCTCGGGACGAGCGCGCACATCCCGGCCATCGCGCAGTCGCGGGGCACACCGAGGTCGGTGGTCGTCGCGGTGTCGGCGGGGCCGCCCGTGTCGGTCGCCGTCGCGTCCGACGTGCTCGCGTCGGTCGTCGTCTCGTTCGCGACGTTGCCGCCGCACCCGAAGAGCAGGAGCCCGATCGCGAGGGGACGCATGCTTGCAGCGTACCACGCGACGACACCTCAAAGCGCAAACGCAAACGCAAACGCAAACGCAAACGCAAACGCAAACGCAAACGCAAACGCAAACGCAAACGCAGACTGGCGCTCAGCCCTCGAGGCCGAGCTCGCGCATTCTCCGCCACAACGTCACGCGGCTGATGCCGAGCATCTTCGCCGCGCGGGTGCGGCTGCCCGCCGCTCGCTCGAGCGCGCGTCGGATGGACTCCGCCTCGCCGTTCAGCGACGGGACGGGTGCCTCGTTCTTCACGAGCGGGGCGCCGTCCGAAGTCGACTCCGGGTCGGCGATCTCGGGCGGCAGATCCGACGCCATCAACACCGGGCCCTCGCCGGTGGCGAAGGCATACTCGAGCGCGTTGCGCAGCTCGCGGACGTTGCCCGGCCACGGGTAGCGCCCGATCGCGGCCCTCGCCGAGGGCGAGATGCGGGTGACGACGCGCGATCTGCGCGGGCTCGCCTCGGCGAGGATCTTCTCGGTGATGAGCACCGCGTCGCCGCCGCGATCGCGGAGCGGGGGGATGAACAGCGGGATGACCCGCAAGCGGTACATCAGGTCCGCGCGGAAGCGCCCCGCCTCGACCTCCTTGCGGAGCGGCCGATGGGTCGCGGCGACGATGCGGACGTCGATGGGGATCGGATCGCGCCCGCCGACCGGCGCGATCGTGCGGGTGTCGAGGGCGCGCAGCAGCTTGGCCTGCAGCTCGAGCGGGATCTCGGCGACCTCGTCGAGGAACAGCGTGCCGCCCTCGGCGAGCCGGAACTGTCCGGGGTTGTCGCGGACCGCGCCGGTGAAGGCTCCGCGGACATGTCCGAACAGCTCGCTCTCGAGCAGGTTCGCCGGGACGGCGGCGCAGTTGATCGCCCGGAACGGCGCGCTCGCGCGCTCGGAGGTGTCGTGGATGGCGCGCGCGACGAGCTCCTTGCCGGTGCCGGTCTCGCCGCGGACGAGCACCGTCGCGTCCGAGTGGCCGACCTTCTCGATCAGGCGAAACATCCGCTTCATGGCGGCGTCGCGCGTCCACATCCCGTGGAAGAGCTCTTCGCCGGCGGCGATCTGGGGGTCTTCGAGGGTGAGAATGAAGCCGATCAAGCGGCGCTCGTCGCGCATCGGCATCGCGCGCACGAGCACCGTGCCGCTCGGTCGCTCGACGAGCCCGGTGACGGGGCGACCGCGGGAGAGCGCGTCGGCGATCGGCCGATGCGTGGCGCCGCCGCACAGCAGCTTGGGCGCGGTGACGCCCTGGGGAATCGGCTCGCCGAGCAGCGCCTCGGCGGCGGCGCTGGCCGCCACGACGCGCAGCTCGGCGTCGAGGATCAGCGTCGCGCTGCCGGCGAGCTCGTCGAGGGCGACGAGCAATGGACGCGGCGGCGCGACGCGAGTCATCCGCGCTGCGCGCGTCGCGCGACGGCAAGGGTGAGCAGGATGGCGGCGAGCGCGATCGCGAGCAGCGGGGCCTCCGGACGCTGCAGCAAACCTCGCGGCGCCTGTTTCAGCAACATCCCAATCGCAGTGAGCAGGACCAGCACGCCGAAACCACGCTTGAGCGCGGCCGCGTCGACCCGAGTGGAGAACCGCGCGCCGAGCAGTCCGCCGACGGCGGTCGCCGCGGTGACCACGGTGGTGAGCGTCGGATCGAGCGCGACGTGACCGACGTGTCCCGCGAACCCGGCGAACGCCTGCATCGCGATGACCAGCAGCGAGGTCGCGACGGCCTCGCGCATCGGCAGACCGGCGAACGTGACGAGCGCCGGGACGATGAGGAATCCGCCGCCCGCGCCGACGAGGCCCGACACGACGCCGATCGAGCCGCCGATGGCCACCCGGGTGATCGCGCCAGCGCGCCGCCGCGGCGCCTCTTGCTTCTTGCCGAGCAGCATCCGCGCGGCGGTGACGAGCATCACCGCGGCGAAGCCGATGAGCAGCACGGTCTCCGGCAGGTGCCGCGCGACGCGGGCGCCGAGCGCTGCGCCGGCCATGCCCGAGCCGCCGAGGAGCAACCCGGTGCTCCACTGGACGTGCCCCTTGCGCGCGTGCGCCGCGAGCCCCACGACGCTGGTGACGCCGACGACCAGCAGAGACGTCGCGATCGCGGCCCGCGCGTCGACCTTCAGCACGTACACGAGCAGCGGCAGCGTGAGGATCGAGCCGCCGCCGCCGAGCATCCCGAGGGTGACGCCGACGCCGAGTGCGAGGAGAGCTCCGAGGAACAACATCGTGCTTCGGTAAGAGCACGCGACGTGCCCGAAGGGTTCTGCCCGCAAATCGCGAGCTGACGCCGCGAGGGCGTTTCAACGGTGATCCGTCGCGTTTCGTGCCGTTTCAGCAGTAGATCGCCGCGCGCGGTTTCCGGCGCGGATCCGCCATTCCCCGCGCTGGCACGTACCTCGCTGTGGTGTCCGAACGACGATGGTGAACTTCACTCCTGTTCTGTCCCTCATCGGCGGCGCGCTCATTGGTACCGCGGCGTCGATTCTGCTCATGCTCAACGGTCGCATCGCCGGGATCAGCGGAATCGTCGGCGGCGTCTTTCCGCCGCGCGAGGGCGACTTCGCGTGGCGCGTCTCCTTCGTCGCCGGCCTGCTCGTCGGTGGCCTCGTGCTCCTGCGCCTGCATCCGGCGGCGCTCTCGGTGGCGTATTCGCCGTCGCTCCCGTTCGCCGTCCTCGCGGGCGTGCTCGTCGGGGTCGGCACGCAGCTCGGCAGCGGGTGCACGAGCGGCCACGGCGTCTGCGGAATCAGCCGGTGGTCGCTGCGCTCGATGCTCGCCACCGTGACCTTCATCGGCACCGGCGCGCTCGGCGTCATTGGCATGAAGCTGATCGGGGGTGCGCGATGAGGCAGAGCGTCGTCTCGTTTCTCGTCGGGTTGATCTTCGCGATCGGCCTCGGCATCTCGGGCATGACTCAGCCGGCGAAGGTGGTTGGGTTCCTCGACTTCTTCGGGCGATGGGACCCGAGCCTGACGTTCGTGATGGGCGGCGCCATCGCCGCGCACCTCTACTTCGCGCGTCGCGCGTTGAAGCTCCCGGCGCCCCGCCTCGCGTCGAGGTTCGTGTTGCCGACGCGTACGGACATCGACGGGCGGCTGCTCGCGGGCGCGGCGATCTTCGGCCTCGGCTGGGGCATCGGCGGCCTGTGCCCCGGGCCGGCGCTGGTCTCCATGTTCAGCGGCGCGAAGACGACGCTGGCGTTCGTCGCGACGATGGTGGCGACGATCGCGATCTACCGTCGGGTGGTTCCGCAGGTGTCGGCGCCGGCGGCGCCGGTCACCGCAGAGGCGCAGGAAGCCGTAGGCGTGCAGCGTCGTCGAGCACCCTCTTGAGCGCGCGCGTCCGGGTCTTCGGGCTCTTGGCGACGGCCGTGCGGAACCGCAGGTGCTCGGACCTGGCGAGGAGGTTGCGCAGCGACGGCGGCTCGGAGTCGGGGACGTAGGAGACGAGCACTGCGAGCCGTGCGCGCACGTCTTCGCAGTCCTCCGCCCACACGACGCGCTCCGGCTCGCCTGCGCCGCCGTGAACGAGCGCGAGGAGCCCGGGCGCGGCGGGGGCGGTCATGACGTGGTCGAGATCGAACTTCATGTCGTCGCTCCACGACAGGCCCGTGCGCCGATCGATGTGGGGGAACGCCGGCGGGTGGGCGATCGGAGCGCCGATGAGGCCGCGCAGCAGATCGAGGGCCGACGCGACGCCGACCGCGTGCCCGGTGTCGTCGGTGACGATGAGTCGGTGGACCCCGCGCTCCGCGAGGGCCGCGCTCGCGTCGGCGATCGACGCGTGCAGGTCGATCGTCACCGCGGGCGAGGTCATGCGCTCGCGCACGGTCGCGCCCTCGCGCGGCGCCAGCAGATCTCCGAGGGTCACGACGCCGACCGGTTTCCCCTCTTCGATCACCGGTGCGCCGCTGATCCCGAGCGCGACGAGGTATCCGATCGCGTCCGCGATCGATTCGGCGGGCCGAAGAGCGAAGAGCTCACGGTTCATCACTTCGCGGATGGAGAGGGCCATGGGTGCCAACGAGCAAGCGCCATTCCGCGCGCCCGCGGGCGTGGGGCGATGCGCGCGACCTCGATCCCGACGCACGTTTTGCGCGCGCCTGCGCAGCGCCACGCTAGAGAACGTGTCGTTCGCGCGGGGCATATACGTTGCAGCTAGCGCGAGCATGGCTCGCCTCGTCGCTGCCCTGGCCGTCGTCTGCCTTGCGACGCTCGCGCGCGGAGCCTCCGCGCAGCAGAGCGACGCGCGGACCACGAGCGTCGGGAACGACACCAAGCAGGGCTGGGTTGGTCTCCGGGTCGGCGTGACCCGAATCCACAACGACACCGCGACGAGCCTGCAGCTCGCCGGCCGTGGCGAGGAGCTCAGGACCCACGGGTTGTTCTCCACGCACGGCGCCCACTTCTTCGGCATTGGCGGCGGCAGCGCGGGCTTCGACGGCTCGCTCGGCGCGCTCCTCACGTTCGGCGTGCGCGCGCCGGTCGCGGAGAACCACGGTCCGTTCGTGCGCGCGGGCGCGCGGGGCCACCTGATGGGCAACCAGGCTTTCTACTCGTCGTTGATCGAGCTGCCCCGCGGCGAGCTCGGCTGGCAGTACATCCGCGGTTGGACGGTCCTCGAGCTCGGCGGCAGCTACGGCGCGGTGCTCACGGGTCGCTTCCGGCCGGGCGACGTCGACGCACGCATCCTCGGGTCGGGCTTGGCCCCCGGCCTCTACACCGCGGTGCAGCTGCCGGTGTTGCGCGTCGGCGCAGCCGTCGCGCGCATTCCGAGCAGGGACGGCACGAAGGTCGACACCGCCGACGCGCACGCGTGCGTGATCGCGTATCCGATCGGCCTCTGCGGTGACGCGAGCTTCATGCGAGCGGGCACCGAGACCCGCACCTGGTACGGCGGCGTTACGCTCGCGGTGATGCCCCCCGCCGTGGGCCGGCCCTGGAGCAAACCGCAAAGCGCGCCCAACCCGGTGATGTGATCCGAATGCAGGCCCCGACCCTCTATCGCGACAACGCGCTGAGCCCCGAGGCGCTGCGCCGGATCGTTCGCGAGGTAGGGTTCGCCACTGCTCCCAATACCGCCATTCGGAGCCTGGTGGTCATCGTCCAGCGCAACGGTCACCTGCGCATGGCCAGCTGGTCGTCGGCCCACCTCTCGCGGCTCGACCTCGGCCTCGCCGAAGCACGCGCCTATCGGGCGTGGTCGCTCGCAGCGGCCGAGGACGATCCCCTCGCCATTTCAGCGCCGCTGCCAGCCGATCTCGGAGGGCGCCCCGGTCTCGTGCGCTTCGAGCTGTCGCGCCCCGCCGACGAGTACGTGCGAACCAAGATCGGCCTCGCGGTGCTCCGGCTCACGATCGCGATCAGCGCCGCGGACGCGAGCGACTTCGGCGACGGTCCGCTGCACGCCGAGGTGCCCGGCGTCGCCGTGCTCGACGATCGCGGCGAGGTCCAGCACGCCAACGCGGTCTTCTCCGAGCTCGCGTGCGGCGCGGACTCCCTCGACGCGCTCGGGACGATGCGGTCCGACAGCGCCGCGCTGCGGCGGGTGCTCGACGACGCGCTCCGCGCGGACGGCGAGGCGCGGGAGATCGAATCGCGGATCGGCCTCACCGCACGCCCGCTCGTCGTACGGTGCGCGATGCCGCTGCCGGGGGTCGTCCTCGCGGTTCTCGCCGAGCGCGAGCCATTCGCGCCGCCCGCGCCGCGCCGCACCAACCTACCCATGGTCAACGTCGATCGGGCCACGCTCCGCGCGACCGAGACCAACAGTCGCGGACGCGCGATCCTCGGCGACGCGTCCCTGGTGTCGATCCTCTCGCCCGAGGATCGACTCCCGCTCATCCGTGCGAGCGTCGCGATCGGCAGCGAACCGCAGTGGATCGGGCCGTTTTCGCTCGGCGACGGCTCGCGCGTGGAGCTCGCGGCCGTCAGCGCACGTCGTGCGTCGATCCCATGCGTCTCGATGCTGATCGCGCCCGCGGCGTAGTGGAACGTGCGATGCACCCACATCGCTCGAGGGCGATGTCCAAGCTGGTTGCCACGAGCGTGCTCCTCCTCGCCGTCGCGGCGCCGGGGTGCCGTGTGGAGCGCGAGGGGAGGAGCTGCCCCGACGAGATGGTGCTCGTCGACGGGGAGTACTGCCCGGAGGTGCGCCACCAGTGTCTGCGCTGGCTCGATCCCGAGGGTCCCTACGCCCAGTTCCGCTGCGCCGAGTACGGCAAGCCGACCTGCCTCTCCCCTGCGCGCACCGAGCTGCGGTTCTGCATCGACCGCTACGAGTACACGCCGCCGGGCGCGTCGCTCCCCGCCGTGAATCACTCGTGGACGACGGCCAACGCGCTGTGCCGGTCGATGGGCAAGCGGCTCTGCAACGAGTCGGAGTGGCAGCTCGCGTGCGAGGGCGAGGAGATACGCCCGTACCCCTACGGCTTCGCGCGCGACGCAGTGGCCTGCAACATCGATCGGTCGCCGCTCGGAAAGCCGAACGCCGGGCTGTTCGATCTGCGCGAGCCCGGAGACGCACGTCCGCTGTGCGTGAGCCCCTACGGCGTGGTGAACATGAGCGGCAACGTCGAGGAATGGGCGACGCTCGACCGCCCCACCGATCCCCGCGATCGCTCGACGATGAAGGGCGCGTGGTGGCTGCCCGGCCGCAACACCTGTCGCGCCGCGACCACCGGGCACGGCGAGAGCTACGCGGGGCCGCAGGTCGGCGTCCGCTGCTGCGCCGATCCGGCTGGCGCGACCGAGCGGCCCCCGGTCATGCTGCGATGAACGCCTGCACGTAGGGATCGGGGTTGGCGCGCAGCTGGTCGGGCGTCGCGTCCACGCAGATCTTCCCGTCGCGGATCATGACCAGTCGATCGGACACCGCGAAGGCGGTGTGCATGTCGTGGGTGACGACGATCGAAGTGACCTTCAGCGAGGTGTTGATCTCGCGAATCAGCTGCGCGATGCGCGCGGCGTTCGGGGGGTCGAGGCCCGTCGTCGGCTCGTCGTAGAGCAGCACCTCGGGCATCAGCGCGATCGTGCGCGCGAGCGCGACCCTCTTCTTCATGCCGCCCGACAGCTCCGCCGGCGTGAGCCGCTCGGTGCCGGGGAGGCCGACCATCTCGAGCACGACCCGAACGCGCTCCGCGATCTCGCGGCGATGCGACCGCCCCGGCATGTGCTCGCGCAGGCCGTACGCGACGTTCTCCGCGACGGTCAGCGAGTCGAACAGCGCGGAGCCCTGAAACAACATCCCGATCTTGTTGCGCACCTCGGCCAGGCCGTGCTCGTCGAGCGTCGTGAGCTCGACGCCGTCGAACTCGATCGAGCCCTCGTCCAACGGCATGAGCCCGATCAAGAGCTTGAGCAGCACGCTCTTGCCGACGCCCGAGCCGCCGAGCACGGTCAGCGTCTCGCCTCGATAGATGTCGAGGTCGAGGCCGTCGAAGACAACTTTCTCGCCGAAGCGCTTCTTCACGCCCCGGAAGCGAATGAGCGCGTCCAAGGGGACCTCACTTTTGTCAGCGACCCGTGTGGGGACGACGGACGAGGAGCACGAGCGCGATCACGGCCAGAACGATCATGCCGGGCGCGCGGAACGCGAGCGGCACCGCCTCGTCGGCGCGGATGAGCACGCCGATACCGAGGAGGAGCGCGAGGAGCGCGATGTGGCGCCCGGTGAACGCACTTGGTTGATGAATAGCTCTCATGGACGAGGAATCGTGCATCGCGCGCGCCAATCACTGCGGCACAGCGACGAGCTCGTCGATCTGCGGCTGCACGGTGATCTCAATGCGGCGGTTGCGCGCCCTGCCCTTCGGGTCGGTGTTCGCCGCGACCGGATCGAACTCGCCGTAACCGGCGGCCGAGAGCGTGGCCGGCTTTACGCCACGGCTCAGCAGGAAGCTCACGACGCTCAACGCGCGCGCAGTGGAGAGCTCCCAGTTCGAGGCATAGGGGGAGAGCTTGATCGGCTCGTCGTCGGTGTGACCCACCACCTGGAACTTGCGCGGGACCATCTTGATGACCGAGGCGACCGACTCGAGCGTGGCCTTGCCGGCAGGCTTGAGCTCCGACTTGCCGGAGTCGAAGAGCACATCGTTGGGGAGCGCCAGGACCATCCGCCCCTCGCGGAGCTCGATGGAGAGGTCGCCGGCGTCGACCATCTTCTTCAGCTTCTGGGTGAGGTCCTTGTAGAGCGCGGCGCGCGCTTCGGCGGCGGCCTGCGCCTTGCGCAGCTCGGCGAGGCGCTTCTTCGCCTCGGCGATCGATCCGCCGAGGCCGCCCTCTTTGAGCAGCGCGTCCACGTCCTTGCCGAGCTTGGACAGCTCGGTCGAGAGCTTCTGGTTGATCGCGGTCTGCTCATCGAGCTTCTTTTGGAGCGAATCGTTGTTTGCGCTCGCCAACGCAAGCCGTGCATCGCGCTCAAGGCTCGATAGCCGCGCGTCTTCGAGATCGTCCATCAGCTGGGCGATGCGCGCCTTGAGCGCGGTGGTCTCGCTTCCATACGCCGCCCTGGCCCTCGCGGCGTCCGCGAGCGCGGCGTCGTGGGTGGAGCGGCTCACGCAGGCGAGGGACAGAGCGATCGAGAGGAGCAGCATCGAGGGGCGCATGAACGCACCCCGTCGCAAGCCGCATGCCCTCTGCCTAGAACACGCCCGTGAGGGCCACGCCGGCGCCGGTCTTGGTGGCGGTCGGCGCCGCGGTCCACGCGAAGGATTTCTCCTTGTGCTTCACCGTGTCGCTCGAGGACGGGGCGCCGTTGCGGTAGTGCAGCAGCATCGGCAGCACGTAGCCCGAGGCGACGCCGATCGCCGCGCCGGCGAAGACGTCCGACGCGTAGTGTCGGTCGGCGAGGATGCGCAGGCTGCCGGTGGCCGTGGCGGCCGCGAACGACAATAGGCAGGCGCTGACGTCGGCGGCGGTGTTGCCGTAGAGCTTGAGCGCCTGGTGGTGCGCACACGTGAGACCGGCGCTGGTGAACGCCATCGACGAGTGACCGCTGAGGAAGCTGTCGTTGCTCTTGCAGCTCGCGTCGGTCGCCGGATCGCACGAGGACGTCCACGGGCGCTCGCGGTGGGTGAGCGACTTGATGGCGAACGTGGTGAGGCCGGTGAGCGCGAAGGCCTGCGTGTTGATGAGCGTCATCTGCCACGCGACGTCTGGGCTCTTGCGCACGGTGGCGGCGTAGGCGGCGTCGAGGAACGGAAACGCGATCAACCCGTAGAGGAAGTAGTCCGAGATGTTGGCGGCGCGCTCGCGCGACTCCGGCGTCGACGCGCGCATCGCGTTTGCTACACCGCCGTCCATCAGGATTCCTCCCTTCCACGTGCCGGTGGCGTCCTCTTTGGGTTTGAGTAACTGCGACGCGACAAGGCCCGAGAGCAGAACGCCGGTGACGACGTATTCGCTCGTACGAAAGCGCTCGTGGCGCCATTCGAGCTTCTTCGGTGCAGGCTCATCCTTGATGGGCTCCGCGCTCGCGGACGCCGAGATCGCCACCGTCGCGCTCACCACTCCGACCAACACGCGCTTTCGAATCGTCACTGCGTACCTCCCCGTCTTGCAGTTCGTCGCAGGGTTCGGTTTCGTCATTCAAATCATCGTTGGCAAGACTCAACGCAGAGATCGCGCGGGTATTGCGGCGCTCTGCATGGCTTGCGCGTGGTGTTGTTGCATTGCGTTGCAAGAGCTCTGTCGTGACGTGAGGTATGGCCGTTGCTCCTCTGCATTGCGGCTTAATGACGTGGACCGCACCGCCCGGCACTCGCGTCGTCGTCGCGGCGATGGTCACGGCTGCGGCTGCGGTCGCGCACCACGTCGTCGGTAAGGCCACGCGCGACACGCTGTTCCTGTCGACGTACGCCGCGGCGAACCTGCCGACGATCATGGTCGCGAGCGCGCTGCTCTCGGTCGGTGCGCTTCTGCTCCTCGGACGCCTGCTCGCGCTCTACGGGCCGAGGCGCGTCGTGCCCGCGCTGTTCGCCGTGAGCTCGCTCCTCGCGATCGCCGAGTGGGTGCTCGTCGGAGCGTCGCCGCGCATCGCGGCGATCCTGGTCTACTTCCACGTCACCGCGTTCGGCACCACCGCGATCAGCGCGTTCTGGTCGCTCATCAACGAGCGCTTCGACCCGCGCATGGCGAAGCGACGCGTGGCGAGGATCGCCACGGGCGGCACGCTCGGCGGCGTGGTCGGCGGCTTCGTCGCCTTCATCGAGGCGACGTCGCTCGGTCCGCGCGGCCTGCTCGCGGTGCTCGCGTCGCTGCACGCGTTCGCCGCGGTGTCGGCGATCGTGGTCGGCGCGCGCGAGGAGGCTCAGGGGCCCGAGTCGAAACCGAAGACCTCCTCGCCGTTCGGGGTGCTCCGCGCCGTCCCCTATCTGCGGCACCTCGGGTTCGTCGTGGCGCTCGCCGCGGCGATGGACGCGCTCTTCGACTTCATGCTCGGTGCGCAGGCCGCGGCGGCCTTCGGGAGCGGGCCGAGGCTCCTCTCGTTCTTCGCGCTCTATCACATGAGCGTCGGTGTGCTCACGTTCGTCGCGCAGGTCGCGATCGCCCAGCGGCTCCTCCGCGCGATCGGCGCGACCGGCGTCGTCACGCTCTTGCCCGCGCTCGTCGTCGTGGTGACGACGGTGGCGATGCAGCTCCCGCGGCTGCTCACCATCGCGGTGACCCGCGGCATGACGTCGGTGGTCTCCAACTCCGCCTGGCGTAGCGGCTACGAGCTCCTGTTCACCCCGCTCACCCCCTCGCGAAAGCGCTCGACCAAGGTGGTCATCGACGTGGGGTTCGATCGGCTCGGCACCGCGTTCGGCGCGCTCATCGCGCTGGCCACCGTGACGCTGGTGCCGCACCTCGCGGTCTCGGTGCTCCTGCGCGTCGCGATCATCCTCGCGGTCGTCGCGCTCCTCTTCGCCGCGCGACTTCGGTCGGGGTACGTCGACGCGCTCGAGGGTGGCCTTCGCTCCAACTCGCTCCGCCTCGCCGATCGGAGCCTCGCCGCGCTCGATCGCGAGCGGTTGCTGCGCGAGGTCGAGCTGCTCCGCAACGAGCGGCTCCTCACGCTCCCCGAGGACGAGGCCCGAACCGACCTTCAGCCGGCCACGATCGTCCTCGACGCAGACGACGAGGAGGCGACGCGCGAGACGCTCGAGAAGGAGCCGTCCGTGCATCGGTGGCTGGTGCCGCGGGTGATCGACCTGATCGGGCATCCGTCGCTCCACGGGTCGGCGATCGCCTGCCTGCGTCGCTCGGCCGACGAGCACGCCGGCGCGATCGTCGACGCGCTGCTCGGCCCGCAGACGCCCTTCGACGTCCGGCGGCGGCTCCCGCGCGTGCTGGCGCGCTGCTCGGTGCAGCGGGCGCTCGACGGCTTGGTCGATGCGCTCGGCGACGTCCGCTTCGACGTCCGGAGGGAGGCCGGCCTGGCGCTGCTTCACCTGATTGGCCGGCATCCCGCCCTGAACGTCCCCCGCGAACGCATCCTCGATGCGGCCGAGCGCGAGGTCGCCGCCGATCGGGCGGTGTGGGACGTCGAGCCGCCGCTCGAGGTCGCCGAGCTCGAGGAGTCGACGCCGTTCCTCGATCAGATCGTCCGAGACCGCACCGCGCGGAGCCTCGAGCACGTCTTCGCGCTGCTCTCGCTCGTCTACGGTCGGGAACCCATGGAGCTCGCGCTGCGGGCGCTCCGCGCGAACGACCCAGCGCTGCGCGGCACCGCGCTCGAGTACATTGACAACGTCCTGCCGGCGACGCTCCGCGACGCGCTGTGGCCCTACGTCGGAGATCGCGCAAGAGCTGCGCGTCCCGCAACGCCTCGCAGCCGGAAGGCGCTCCTCGACGCATTGCTGCGATCGGGGCCGATCACGGTTCCCCGGCCGCTCGACGAGTAGCGTGCCGTGGCACAGGCGGTGCTCGTCCGGACCGTATGAGGTCGAAGGCAGCCCTGCTGGCCGCGTGGTTCTTTTTGACCACCGCGAACCTCTGGCTGCTGAAGCCGGTGCGCACTGCGTCGCTGCTCGCCCACCTCGGCTCGGCCGAGACGCCGTGGGTGCGGCTCGCCTCGGCGTTCACGGTCGGCGTGGTCGTGATGATCTACTCGCGCCTCATCGACCGGGCGAGCCGCGTCGCCATCGCCGCCGGCGCCAACCTGACCTGTGGCGCGATCCTCGCGCTGGTGTGGTCGGCGCTCGCGCTCTTTGGCGAGACGCTCGGGAGGACGCGGCCGTTCGTCTGGTCTCTGTACGTGCTCGTCGACGTGTACGCGGTGGTGATCATCGGGATCTTCTGGACCTACGCCAACGACGTGATGACCAGGGAGGAGGCGGACGCGAGCTACGGGACCGTCGGCCTCGGCGGCATCCTCGGCGGGATCGGCGGCGGCGTGTTCGCCGACGTGCTCGCCAAGCCGCTCGGCCCCGAGAACCTGCTCGTCGCGTGCGTCGTGCTGTCGGTCGCCAGCGCGGGGCTCGCGGTCTTCTACGACCGGCGCTTCCATCCGCCGGCGCGCGCGGCGCAGAAGCCGAAGGAGGAGCCGCGCGAGGGGTTCGCCTCGGCGCTCGAGGGTCTGCGCGCGATCGGCGCGAGCCGCTACCTGATGCTCGTGGTCGCGATCGTCGTCGCCTACGAGTTCACCGCGACCCTCACCGACTTCAGCATCAACATCGTCTTCGAGCGGACGTACTCGGAGCGCGCGGTGATGGCGAAGATGTACGGACGGCTCGGATGGATCGCGAGCGCGGCGGCCGTCCTCGCCCAGCTGTTCCTCGTCCCGGTGCTGCTGCCTCGCAAGCGCATCGCCCTCGTCGTCCCGCCGCTGGTGATGGCGGTCGGCGCCGTCGGGCTCATGATCGCCCCCGTCATCCTGTGGGCGATGATCCTCACCACCGCCGACCGCGGCCTCAACTACTCGCTCCATCAGGTGACCAAGGAGACGCTCTACGTCCCGCTCACCGACGTCGAGAAGTACAAGGCCAAGGCCGCGATCGACATGATCGTCGATCGCGCCGCCAAGGCCGCGGCTGCGCTGGTGATCGTGGCGGTGATCGCCACCGCCGGTCTGTCGGTCACTGCGACCATCGCGATCGCGCTGGTCTCGATCCTGGTTTGGACCGGCGCTTCCCTCGCGCTCGGTCGGCTCTACAGCCGCACGACGCGTCCCGCCGTGCGCCCCTCGCTCGCTGGAGATGTGCGATGAAACGAGATCCCCGCCTCCATCGTCTGTCGTCCGATCATCACCACACGCTCGTCCTGGTGCGGAACCTGCGACGCGGGCTCGAGCCGCGCGAGGTCGCCCGGATCTTCGAGGAGCAGCTCGCACCGCACTTCGCCCTCGAGGAGCGCGTGCTCTTGCCTGCTCTGGTGAAGGCGGGGCGCGCCGACCTCGCGGCGCGCACGCTCGACGAGCACGCCGACATCCGCGCGTCGCGCGACAATGCGCCGCGCCTCGCCGAGCTCCTCGAGGCCCATGTCCGCTTCGAGGAGCGCGAGCTGTTCCCCGCGTGCGAGGAGCTCATCCCCCAAGCGCTGGACCAGCTGCAGCTGCCGTAACGGTCACAAGCTCGCGCGCTCGGTGACCGGGCGCCCGACGTAGTCGATCGCCAGCCGCAGCCCGTCCGCGAGGTTGGCCTCGGTCGCGATGTCGTTGAACGCGACGTCGAGGTGCACCAGCGCCCGCGCCATCGCCGGGCTGACGCCGGTGAAGATCGCGCGGGTGCCGAGCAGGCGCGCGCTCCGCGCGAGATCGAGGAGCGCTTTGACGACGCTGCCGTCGATGTCGGGGATGCCGGTGACGTCCACGAGAAGCGCCTTGGCGCGATGGCGCTCGAGATGCCGAAGCGTGGAGTCGAGGAGGTGGTGCACCCGGCGCGCGTCGAGGGCGCCGACGAGCGGCGCGAGCGCGACGTCCTTCCAGATCTGGAGCACCGGCGTGCTGTAGGCCTCGACCTCGAGGCGCGCGATCGTGCGCTTGGCATACTGCTGGCGGATCAAGAGCCCGATTTGACCGGCGATCGTGGACACGAGCTCGACGCGCTTCGGGTCCTCGGCGCGCGGACGATCGAGGTAGAACACGAGGACGGCGAGCACCTCGTTGTCGGAGATCACGGGCACGCCGAGCGCGGCGTGGAGCCCAGCCGCGCGCGCGGCGTCGACCCGCAGATACTTGGCGCGGGGCAGCGTCTCGACGTCGGGGATCCACTCGCGCCGCTTGGTCTCGAACACCCGGCCGGGGAGGCCGACCCCGAAACCGAGCTGCAGCTTCTCGCTCTCCTCGATGAACGCCCGGATCGCGTCCCCGACGACGCCGGGGCCGGTGCGGATGTTGGTGAGGACGAGCGCGGAGCGGTCGGCGGTCGGCATCCAGGTCTCGCCGATCCGCCAGCGGGTGTAGGCGCAGATCTCGCGGAGCGCCTCGCTCATTGCGCCGTCGAGGTCGGTCTGCTCGGCCACGGTGCGCGTCAGCCGGAGGACGAGCTGGAGCGCCTCGTGATCGTCGAGCTCGTCTCCCATCGCAGAACTCTCGCTTGAGTTCATCGATTCGTCCACCCCGCGCTCAGGTCAGGCGCGCGATCCCCGCGAAGTGGAGCGCGCTGCCGCCGAGCACGAAGAAGTGCCACAGCTCGTGGAAGCCGACCGTAGCGGGCCGTGGGTTGGGCCACTTCAATGCGTACACCAGCGCGCCGAGCGTATAGACGATGCCGCCCGCGACGACGCACCACAGCGTCTCGCGCGGGAGAGCCGCGATGAGGGGCCTGCCCACCGCGACCACGCTCCACCCCATGCCCACGTACATCGCGGTGTACACGGCGCGGGGTGTCCCGGGGAAGAACACCTTGGCGATGGTGCCCGCCGCGGCGAGCCCCCAGATCGCGCCGAGCATGAGCACCCGCGTCGGGCCCTCGAGCGCGACGAACAGCACCGGGGTCGCTGTCCCGGCGATGAAGAAGAAGATCGCGATGTGGTCGAACAAGCGGAGCGCGCGCGTCACCCGGTCGGAAGAGGTGATGAGGTGATAGAGCGAGCTCGCCGAGTAGAGGGCGATGAGGCACGCCGCGTAGATCGCGAGGGTCGCGAGCGTCGCGCCGTCGCGCGCGCGGAGCAGCAGCCACGCCGAGCCGAACACGGCGAGGAGCGCGCCGACCGCATGGGACAGACCACTGACCGGATCCTTCAGACGAGTCATGCCCTGGTTCGTGCACCACGCGCGACGCCGCGGACGTGACTTCGGTCATCACGACCAAGACGTGACGCCGGTCACGGCCCGGTCAGGGACACGACACGCCTGCACCAGCGAGACCGACGCGCCGAAGACGAACAGCCCCCCGAGCTGGTGGAGCGCCGCGATCGCGATCGGGACGTGCAGCGCGACCGTGGCGACGCCGAGCGCGATCTGGGTTCCGAGGGCGCAGAGGAGCAGTACGACGCGAGGGCGGAGCGCCGTGCTCCACGTGGCGCGCGCGAAGGCGAGGATCGTGAGGGAGAGCGCTGCGGCGAGCAGCCGGTGGTTGAAGTGCGCGGTGAGCGGATCCTCGAACGCCGCGCGCGCGCCGCCCGCGAACACGCCCGCGGGGACGAACGCGCCGTTCATGTCCGGAAACGTCGCGAACAAGAGGCCGGCGCGGGTGCCGGCCATCGCCCCGCCGGTCGCGGCGGTGAGCGCCACGGCGAACAGGAGTCCGCGCGCGCCTGCCGCGATCGAGAGCGGGACGGGCTCGGGCGCGGCGTCGTCGAGCGTCGCGAAGAGCAGCGTGCCGAAGATCGCGAAGCCGATCAGCAGGTGGGTGATCAATCGGTAGGGGCTCACGTGCGGCGCGTCGAAGAGGCCGCTCTTGACCATCCACCAACCGACCGCGGCCTGCAGCGCGGCGAGCCCAGCGACGATCAGCAACCGCCGGCGGAGGGTGTCGTCGATCGAGCGTCGCAGCAGCACGAAGGGGACCACCAACGACAGCGCGAGGACGCGCGCGAGCAGGCGGTGCGCCCACTCGATGAGGAAGAGCACCTGGAACTCGCCGAGCGCGATCCCGGGGTGGACGAGTCGTCCCTCGGGCGTCGCCCGATATCGCCCGAGCGCGTCGAGCCACCCCTCGTGCGACAGCGGTGGGATCGCCCCCGACAGCGGCGCCCACTCCACGATGGAGAGGCCGGAGCCGGTCAGACGCGTGATCCCGCCCACGACCACCATCCCGGCGACGAGCGCGCAGCAGGTCCACAGCCAGATTCGGACGGCGCGCGACATCGATCGCCGTGTAGTTCTGCGCGCGCACCCCACCGATGACGGATGTCATGGGCGGGGCGGTTCCGAGACCGGACGCTCACGGGATGCGTCGCGCGCTCCTGATTGTCGCGCTCGTGGCGTGTCGGGCGTCGGAGGAGCCGCGCGCGGAGAGCTACTTCGAGCGCACCATCGCGCCGATCCTCACCAACAGCTGCTCGCGCCAGACGACGGGCTGTCACATGGAGACCGCGCGCGGCGAGGCGGCGGGCAACCTCGACACCACCTCGTTCGAGCGGCTCAACCGGCGTCGCGATCTGCTGGTCCCCTATGGTCCCTATGCCTATCCGGGGCTGCTCCAGAAGGTGATCGGCGCGCAGCCGATCACCGTGCAGGGGCTCGACGCGCCGCTCACGCTCACGAGCGACGTGCGCCACGCCGCGTTCGCCGGGCTCGATCCCACGAGCGACGGCTTCGCGACGCTGCAGCGCTGGCTCGAGAACGGCGCGACCAAGAGCAACGTCGGCAAGGCCAACGCGGCGGTCGCCGCCACCGGACCGTGCCGGGGCGCTCTGCCGCCGGGGGCCAAGGTCGATGCCGCAGATCCGCCTGCGTTCGCCGAGTTCGTCGACAAGGTGCAGCCCATCCTCAAGAAGTCGTGCAGCGCGGGCAGCTGCCACGGCGCGCCGATCGCCGACCTCGCGCTCACCTGCGGCGACGACGATGCGCAGCGAAAGTGGAACGCGAAGATCGCCGCCGACTATCTGACCGATCCCGCCGAGCAGTCCGAGCTGCTCCGCCGCGTCGTCGCCGGCGGCACGTACCACAGCGGCGGCGTCGCCTTCGAGTCACCCACCGACCCCGGCTATCAGGCGATCCTGGAGTGGGCGAAGAAGCGGGGGCCGGCGCGGCTCGGCGACGACGAGGGCCTGAAGTACTTCGCCGAGCGCGTGCAGCCGATGTTCGTGAAGAAGGGCTGCCTGTTCATGGGCTGCCACTCGTCGCTGTCGTTCCACGAGTACGGTCTGCGCGGCGGCTCGGGCGGGCGCTTCTCCCTCGCGACCACGCGCCGCAACTACGAGCTGTCGCTGAAGATGCTCGCGCTCGAGGCGCCCGATCCGCACGCCAGCCGCCTGCTCGCCAAGAACCTCTTCCCGCTCGACCGCGAGATCGATCCGGCGGGGCAGGGGATTCGCCACCGTGGCGGCCCGCTGTTCGAGGACTTCCCCGCGGCCGATCGCGCCGATCCCTCGCTGTGCCGCGACGTCGACGGCCCGCTCGACAAGGTGCCGCCCTATTGCGTGATCGTGGAGTGGCATCGCCGCGAGCGCGCGCGCGCGATCGCCAAGGGGCTCATCCCCGCCGAGCCGCTCTCCGCGATCGTCTACGTCTCGCGCCCGCCCGACCCGGACATCGCGCAGGACTTCGATCGCTACCGCCCCGGCGCCGAGCTCCACCTCGTCGCGGCGACGCTCGGCAACCCGATCGTGCTCGGCGCGGCCCGCACGGTCTCGTGCGCGCTCGACCGCGCGACCGCGGACATCCGCCGGCCCGCCGTGTCGTGGGACGGTAAGCAGATCGCCTTCGCTGCGCGCACCGCGGCCGCCGCGCCGCTCGCGATCTACGTGATGAACGCCGACGGCAGCGGCTGCGCGAAGCACGAGGCGATCTCCGCCCACGCGCCGAGCGAAGAGGGCGTCCTCGCGCACGACTTCGATCCGGCGTGGGCGCCGGACGGCCGCCTGGTGTTCGCGTCGACGCGCGGCGGAACCCGCACCCCCGACGGCCTTCGCCCGAACGCGAACCTGTATGTGCTCGAGAGCGGGAAGATCCGCCAGCTCACCTTCCTCCTCGGGCAGGAGCTCGCGCCCGATTTCAAGCGCAACGGCCAGCTCATCTTCAGCGTCGAGAAGCGCGCGCCGGGGTTCTACCAGCTCGCCGGGCGCCGGCAGAACCTCGACGGCACCGATTACCACCCGCTCTTCGCCCAGCGAAAGAGCGTCGGGTACGAGCAGCTGATCGACGTGCGCCAGATGCCGAACGGCGATCTCGTCGGCGTGTTCAGCAACCGCGGCGCACCCGCGCGCGGAGGCTCGCTCGGGGTCGCCAACCGTTCGATCGGGCCCGACCAGAACGATCGCGATCCCAACGACCGATTCTTCCTTCGCTCGTTGACGATGCTCGATCCCGCGGGGACCTATCGCGGCCCCGCGCTCCTCCCCGCGCGGTCGCTGCTCGTGAGCTACTCGAGCGGCAGCGATGGGAGCTATGGTCTCTCCCAGATCGATCTCCGGGGCGAGCGGCGGGAGCTCGTGCCGTTCGCCGGGCGCGCGCTCGTCGACGTCGCCGCGGTGTACGCGCGCGCGACGCGCTCGGTGTTCGTGCCCGATCCGAACGAATTCTACATCGAGGCCGGCGCCACCGACGCCCTGGTTCGCAACCTCGACCTGCCGATGCTCGCCTCGCTCTTCTTCGACAACCGCCGGGTGGGCCGCACGATCGACGATCGGATCAAGTTCTTCGGGGTGCTCGAGTCGCTGCCGCCGCCGCCCGGCCTCGTCTCGCTCGACGCGGCGCCCGCGGCCAACGTCGCGACCGACGCCTACGGCAAGATGTGGATCTCACGGCGCTCGCTCGGCGCCGCGCCGACCTTCGACGACGGTTCGGTCGCCTACTCGATGCCCGGTGGAATGCCGTTCGTCGTCGAGCTCCGCGAGAAGAAATACGGCGAGCCGCTCGCCACCGTGACCGAGGAGTTCCAGCTCTACCCGGGCGAGCGTGCCAAGGCCTCGTTCCGCAGACAGCTCTTCGATGCAAACTGCGGCGGCTGTCATGGCTCGATCAGCGGCAAGGAGGTCGATGTGCACCTCATTCCCGACGCAATGACCGAGGCGTCCCGCGTGGTCGCCATCGACGCGCCGCCGTTCGTGCTCAAGCGCTAGCGCCGGCGGCCGCACCCGTTGCGGACCCGCGCAACTTCTGCCCCGACCGTCACGCGCGGCGGCTGCGTGCGGCTCCGTACTCCTGCAGGCGGTATTGCAGCGTGCGAATACTGACGCCGAGCACCTCGGCCGCCTTCTTCGTCGAGTTGCCCGCGGCCTCGAGCGTCGCGAGGATGGCGTGCCGCTCGATCTCCGCGAGCGTCATCCCGGGGATTCGCAGCGTCGAAGCTGCTTCCCGCGCCGTCCCGAGCTGCAACGTCTCTTCGTCGATCACGCGCCCTTCGCACAGGACGGTCGCGCGCTCGACGGTGTTCTCCAGCTCGCGCACGTTGCCCGGCCAGTCGTGCGCGAGGAGGTTCCTTCGTGCGCCCTCGGTGAAGCCCGTGACGACCTTGCCGTGCGCCTCGGCGAAGCGGCGAAGGCATCGCTCGGCGAGCGCGAGCACGTCATCGCCCCGCGTGCGCAGCGGCGGCATGGGGATCTGGACGACGTTGAGGCGGTAGTAGAGATCTTCGCGGAAGCGCCCCTCTGCGATGTCCTGTCGCAGGTTGCGATGGGTCGCGGCGATGATCCGAACGTCGGTGGTGAGCACCTCGTTGCCGCCGACGCGCTCGTAGGTGCGCTCCTGCAGCGTGCGCAGGAGCTTGATCTGCGTCGCGGCGCTGATCTCTCCGACCTCGTCGAGGAACAAGGTGCCGCCGTTCGCCTGCTCGAACCGGCCCGCGCGCCGACGATCGGCGCCGGTGAACGCGCCCTTCTCGTGTCCGAAGAGCTCACTCTCGAGGAGGGACTCCGCGAGCGCAGCGCAGTGCACTGCGACGAACGGCTTGTCGCTGCGTCGGCTTCGCGCGTGGATCGCGCGCGCGAGCTCTCCCTTCCCGGTCCCGGTCTCGCCGGTCACCAGGACCCGGGCTTGCGAGGACGCGACCTGCTCGGCGAGATGGTAGACCGCGCGCATCGCCGGACTCGTCCCGACGAGCCCTCCCCAGCCCTCCTCCCGTCGCAGCTCGGACGGCTGCACCCCAGAGACTCGCCGCCGCTCGCTCACGGCGCGTTCGACCGCGAGCTTCAGCGCGTCGAAATCGAGAGGCTTGCTCAAGCAGTCGGAGGCGCCCTCGCGGAGCGCGGTCGCGGCTTTTTCTGCGTCGGGGCTGCCGGTGAAGATGACGACCGGGAGGCTCTTCGCTTGCGCGCTGTGCAGAACGTCGAGCCCGTCGCCGTTGGGCATGTGCAGATCGGTGAGCACGATATCGGGCGGCGTGTTCTCGAGCGCAAACGCCGCAGCGGCGAAGCTGCCGGCGGCCTCGACGCCGAAGCCCTCGAGCCTGAGCAACTGGCACATGACCTCGAGCGTGTCGGGCTCGTCGTCCACGACCAGGATCCGGGCACCAGCACAGTCGCTTGGAGACATGCTCTTGCGCGAAGCAGTTGCTGTGCCGCGGTCACTCCGCGCGACGCGATCGCAGCCGCGGGGGTGTGCGACCTCGGCGGACCGGCGCCTCTCCGGATCTACACGCCACCGATCCCACCGCCGCTAAGGTCCCCTCGGCTCCCTCGATCTTACGCGTCTCAACACCTCCGAGACGCCTCGCCTCCCGCTCGCAAAGCCTCGCTACGGCGTCCGGCGAGC
>JALHOE010000068.1 GCA_022843175.1 Deltaproteobacteria bacterium | reverse complement strand
GCGTCGGCCAAGCCTGCTGGCTCGGCCAAGCCCGCCGCCTCGGCCAAGCCCGCTGCCTCGGCCAAGCCCGCCGCCTCGGCGCCGAAGCCGGCTGCATCCGCGCCCGCGCCCGCTGCATCTGCCAAGAAGTAATGCGCGCGCTGCTGCTGGTCGCTCTGCTCGTCGGCTGTAAGGAGTCGCCCGCACCGACCAGCGCGGCACCGTCTGCTTCCTCGTCGCCCGCCGCCGGCGCGCTGCTCGCGGTCGGCGCCGTCGCGCCCTCCACGCCCAAGCTCGATCTCGCTGCCCACAAGGGCAAGCACGTCGTCGTGTACTTCTATCCGAAGGACGACACGCCCGGCTGCACCAAAGAGGCCTGCGCGTTCCGCGACGCGTGGAGCAAGCTCGAGAAGGCGTCGGTCCAGGTCATCGGCGTCTCGGTCGACAACGAAGAGAGCCACAAGGCGTTCGCCGAGAAGCACAAGCTGCCCTTCCCGCTCGTGGCCGACACCGACCAGGCCATCTGCAAGGCCTACGGCGTTCCGGTCAAGCTCGGCTACGCGTCGCGCGTGAGCTTCCTCATCGGGCCCGACGGCAAGATCAAGAAGGTGTACCCGAAGGTCGATCCGGCCGTGCACGCCGACGAGATCCTCGCCGACGCCGGAGCCGCCTGAAGCTTCCGCGCGAGCACGCGTCCTCGCTCGCGATCTTTCGCATCGCCGTCTGCGCGGTCACGTTGGTGTCGGGCGAGGTCCACGGCGCATGGCGCGCCGGCGCGCTACCGCCGGCGGTGCGCGTGCCGGTGCGCGGGATGCTCTTCGACTGGCCGGTGTCGATCGCGCTCACCAAGACCGCGTTCGCGCTCGTGCTCCTCGGCGCGATGGGCGGCCTCGTCGGGTTGAAGACCCGGTGGAGCCTGACCGCGGCGGCGCTCGGCGCGTTCTACCTGCTCGGCGTCGCGCAGCTCTCGGGCAACGTCGTGCACGACCACCACCTGGTGTGGTTCCTCGCGCTCCTCGCGGCGAGCCCGTGCGGCGACGCGCTCTCGCTCGACGCGCGCGATCGCGGGCTCGCGGTGACCGAGCCGTCCGCGCGCTACGGCGTCCCCATCTTCTTCGCCCGCGCGCTCATCGCAGCGATCTTCTTCTTCCCCGGCGTGTGGAAGCTGCGCGAGTCGGGCCTCGCGTGGATCTTCAGCGACAACCTGCGCAACCAGATGTGGTGGAAGTGGGCGCAGTACGACTGGGTGCCGGCGATCCGCATCGACCACTACCCCCGCCTCATCCGCGGGCTCGCGCTCTTCGCCGTCGCGTTCGAGCTCACCTTCCCGGCGCTGATCTTCATCCCGCGCATCCGCAAATACGTCGCGCTCGCGGCGCTGCTCTTTCACGCCGGCATCGAGGCGACGATGCGGATCCCGTTCTCGTCCTTGTGGCTCTGCTACGTCGTGTTCGTCGACTGGCGCGGGCACGTCGCGCCCGCGCGCGAACGCGTGCGCCCCGAGTGGTCGGTCGGCGCGGTGCTCCTGCTCGGCAACGTGTGGTTCGGCGCGATGGGCTGGATGAACGGCTGGCCGTTCGCCTGCTACCCCACGTTCCAGTGGCGCGCCGGCGAGCGGATGCCCGGGCTCCTCGTCGAGGACGCGACCGGCAGAACGATCGTCGGCCGGCCGCGGACGCAGAACGAGTGGGGCGTGCAGTGGAGCCTGCTCGGCCTGCGCGGTCACCCGCTCGAGCCCGCGCGGCTGCGGGCGGCGGTGCCGCGCGGGGCGAGGTTCTACCGCGTGTGGTGGTCGGTGAACCCGGACGACCGCGGCAGGGGGCCGGTGCAGCGGGAGCTGATCGCGGCGTTCTGACCGGGATCCAGAGCTGCAGCCCGCTAATCCGTGAGCGCGCGCTCCAGGGTCGCCCAGACCTTCGCCGTCGCGTTCTTCGGCGCGCGGCCGAGGATCAACGCCATGATCGCGCCCTGCACGACGAGCGCGGCGCCGTCGAGGTCGAGGGTCTTCTTGATCTTGCCCTGCTCCTGCGCTTGCTCGAGGCAGCGGCGAATCGTCGCGGCGGCTCTCTTGCGGAGCGCCTGCACCTTCGCGCCCCCGGCCGCGCCCGCGGCGTAGGTGAGATCGTCGGAGAAGATCAGCCGCGGAATGCCGCCGTTCTCCTGCACCACCCGGACTCGGTGCTCGATGAAGCGGCGCAGCTGCTCGAGCGGCTCCCCCTCATCGGTGGGCGCCCCCTCCTCGAACAGCTCCTCGATGCGATCGATCGCCGCGAGCACGATCTCGCCCTTGCTCCCGAAGTGGCGGAAGATCGCGCCCTCGGTGATCCCGACCTCGTGCGCGATGGCCGCGGTGGTGAAGCGCGAGAGGCCGTGTGCCGCGATGATCTTCAGCGCGGCGTCGGCGATCTGCTTCTGCCGGTTCTCGGTGGGCTCACGGCGGGTCACTCCTCGGCCTCCGCCGCGACCGTCCCCGCGGGCTCCTCGCCGTGCTCCTCGTCCGGCTTCCATTTCACGACGCCCAACGTCTCCACGAACACAACGTACAGGAGCGGGACCACGCCCTTGGTCACGATCGTCGCGAGCAGGAGGCCGCCGATCTGCACGTAGACCAGCTGCCGCCACATGGTCCCGCCCTCGATCGCGAGCGGGATCAACCCGCCGACGGTCGCGAGCACGGTGACGAGCACGGGCCGGAGCCGCACCAGCCCGGCGTCGATGACGGCGCGGTGGAGCTCGACGCCGCGCTCGCGTGCCTCTTCGATGAAATCGAACAAGACGATGATGTGGCTGACGATCACGCCAATCAGGCTGGCGACGCCGAGGAACGCCATGAAGCCGAAGTTGGTGTTGGTGAGGGTGAGCCCGAGCACGACGCCGACCAGCCCGAACGGGATGGCGGCGAACACGATCAGCGGCTTGAACACGTGCGCGAACTGCCAGACCAGCGTGAGGAAGATGAGGACCACGCTGACCTTCAACGCGATGCTCACCGTCGCGAACGACCTCGCCTGCAGCTCTTGTTCGCCGCCGAGCTCGATCGTGTAGCCGGGAGGCAGGTGAAGCTTCTCGAGCTCCGGCTTGGCTGCGGCGAGCAGCGTCGAAGCGAGCTCGCCGTCCTTCGGGATCGCGCCGAGGGTGATGGTCCGCTCCAGACCCTGGCGCACGATCTTCTGTGGCTCGAGCGTGGCGCCGATGGTCGCGATCTGCTCGATCGGCACCGCCTTGCCGGTCGCCTGGCTCCAGACGTAAAGGTTTCGCAGGTGCGACGCGTCGCCGCGCTCGTTTGGGCGCAAGCGCATGATCACGTCGACCAGCCGATCGCCCTCGCGGAGCGCCGTCAACCGCGCGCCGCTGAGCGCCATCATCGAGGACTGGGCGACATCGGCGTTGGTCACGTGGGCGGCTGCGGCGCGCGCCTCGTCGACCCTTACGGTGAGCTTCACCGCCTCGGCCCCCCAGTCGTCGCCGACGTCGCCGGTCTGCGGCACCGCGCGCAGGATCGTCTTGATCCTGTCGCCGTGGGCGCGCAGCTGCGCGGCATCGGGACCGGTCAGCCGAATCTCGACCGGCGTCACGGCCGGCTTGCCGGACGAGATTCGATAGACCTCGAACTTCGCCCCGGGCACTCTCTGCCGCAGCAGGTTCGTCGCGCGACCGATCATCGGGATCGAGTCGTCGGCGTGCTTCGTCTTCACGATCAGGAGCGCGTACGCCGGGTTCTTCGGCTCGGGGCTCACGTTGCTCCACCAGCGCGGTCCGCCGTTGCCGACGAACGACGTGATCTGTTCGATGCGGTCACCCTCGGCGGCCAGGAGCGCGCCCTCGGCGGCCTTGGCGATCGCATCGGACGCGCGCACGTCGGCGCCCTCCGGAAGCCGTACGTGCACGTAGAAGCGCTGCAGCGCCTCGACCGGGAAGAACTGCGTACGAATGAAGCGCGCCGGCGCGAGGCCGACGACGAGGAACACCAGGAACGCGAGGCCGCTCTTGGCCTTGTGCTCGAGGACCCACTCGGTCACCCGGTTGTATCCGCGAGCGAGGCGCGCGGACGAGCCGTCTCCATCGAGCGCGGCCTCGTAGCCCCGCTGCCCGCGCAGCAGGTAGTAGCCGAGCAGCGGCATGAACGTCATCGAGACGATGCGGCTCGAGACCAACGAGAGCACGACCACCATTGGCATCGCGAAGATGAACTCGCCCATGCTGCCGGTCACGAGGAGCAGCGGCGCGAAGGCGACGGTGTTGGTGAGCGTCGCGTAGAGGATCGCCTTCGCCAGCTTGGTGGGCCCGAGCCACGCGGCGCGCTCGCGGGGAGTGCCGTGCGCGATCTCGCGATTGATGGCGTCGCTCGCGATCACCGGATCGTCGACGAGCAGGCCGAGCGCGATGATCAGCGCGGCGATGGAGACCTGCTGCAGATCGAGGTGCAACAGGTCCATGAATCCAAAGGTCATCGCGAGGGTGAGCGGGATGCTCGCCGCGACGAGCATCGCGCTCCTCCGCTCCATGAAGATGAGCGCGAACGCGATGACGATCGCGATCGCCTCCGCGAGGGCGCGGAGGAAGTCGCCGATCTTGTGCCGAACCAGCTCCGGCTGGTCGCTCGTCTTCTCGACGATCAGGTCGCGCGGGAGCGCCTTGCCGAGCTCCGCGGTGAGCTTGTCGAGCTTTTCACCGACGACCGTCGCCTGTACGCCGGAGCGTAGCTGCACGGCGATGGCGATCGATCGGGTTCGGTGCCAGGTGTCTCCGTGGCGGACGTGGAGGTAGCTGGCGTCCGAGATGGGCGTCTCGTACGTGCGCTGCACGTCGGCGACGTCGCGGAGGTGGATCGGTCTCCCTTCCTTGCTCGTCGCGACGACCGCGGCGAGCAGCTCGTCGACGCTCGAGATCGAGCTCTCCGGATCGACCAGCACGGTTTGCTTTCCCGTCCCGATCGCGCCGCCGGGGAGGCTCGGGTTCCGCGCGCCGAGCGCCTGCGCGATCTGCTGCGGGTGCAAGCCGAACGCGGCGAGGCGCTCCTGCGAGTACAAGAGGTGGACGGTCTCGGGGACGACGCCGTGCCGATCGACCCGCGCCACCTCGGGCACCCGCGCGAGCCCGTCGCGGAGGGTTCGGGTGAAGTCGTCGAGCTGGCGATAGCTGTACTTCTCGTGCGCCGCAGCGGCGAGCTTTCCGCGGAGCTCGTCGAGCGAGCGCACGACGATCGGATCCCAGACGTCGGGGTGGGGGAGCTCGCCGCCGAGCACGTGGGTGCGGAAGTCGACGAGCAGCTTGTCGAGGGCTGCGCTCTCGGCCGGCGTGTCGTCGACCGCGACGAAGCTCCTGCCCCACACGATCTTCGGGTCGGTGAGCACGCCGCGCGCCCTGCCGAGCTCCACGTAGCGATCGATCGCCGCGGCCACCGCGCCGTGGGCGACGCCGGCCGCGGGGATGAACACCGTCGACACCCGGTCCTTGCCCTGCCGTACCTCGGCCAGCGCGCGGTGGATCGCGGCCGCCCGCACGTCGAGCTCGATGTCGTCGACGAGCGGGCTCGCGACCGAGTACACGACGGTCGCGGTGTCGCCGAAGCTGGTGTTCACCATCGGCGGCGCGGTCCCCCGCGGCAGTCTGCGTGCCAGCAGATCGATGCGCGCACGCAGATCGTTCCACGCGACGTCGACATCCGCGCGGCGCGAGGAGTCCTCCAGCGTGACGAACACCGTGGAGATCCCGGCGCGGGTGGTGGACACGACCTTGTCGACCTTGGCGACCTGCCGCGCGGTCTGCTCGATCGGGATCGTGACCAACTGCTCGACGTCTTCGGCCTTCGCGCCCGGCCACCCGGTGGTGATCACGGCGGTCTTGATCGTGATCTCCGGATCCTTGCGCTGGGGGAGGCGGAGAAACGCGACGAGACCCCAGATCAGCGTGCCCACGAGCGCGACCCAAGCGATCTGCCGCTTCTCCACGAACAGCCGCGCGAGATTCCATCGCTCGGCGGATCGGTGGTTGCTCACGGCAGCACCTCGACGGTCTCACCGTCGTGAAGGAACGGCGCGCCGTCGGACACCACTCGGTCGCCGTCCTTGATTCCCGACTCGACGACCACCTCGTTCCCGACCAGATCGCCGAGCGCGATCGCGACGAGCGCCGCGCGCGTGCCGCTGAGCGTGAAGACCGACAGAGCTCCGGTCGGCGCGCGGACCACCGACGCGAGCGGCACGAGCGTCGTCGGCGCGCGCTTCTCCTCGCCGCCGAAGGACGTGCTCGCGACCATCCCCGCGCGGAGCTTTCCCTCGTCGTTGGGGATCGCCAGCTCGACGGTGAACGTCCGGAGGGCGGGGTCGGCGACCGGGTGGATCGTGTTGACCCGGCCGGTGAACGCGACGCCGGGGAGCGCCTGGGTGTGGACCGGCAGCAGCTGGCCGAGCTTGACCGAACCGACCCGCGAGTCGGGGAGCGAGAACACCAGCTTCAGCTCCGCGGTGTCGATCAAGGTGAATGCGATCGTCGCGCCGGCGACGTTCTCGCCGGGATCGACCATTCGCCGCGCGACCACTCCGTCGATCGGGCTGACCAGACGTGCGTCGCCCTCGATCCTCCGCGCGATCGCGAGCTGCTCGAGCTTGGCGCCGTGCAGCGCGCGAACGGTGTCGAGGCGCGCGCGCGCGACCTTGCTCGCCGTCTCGACCTTCTCCACCTCGACCTCGGGGATCGATCCGCTGGCTGCGAGCTTCTTCACCCGCGCGAGATCGGCGTCGGCCTGGTCGGCGGCGGACTTGGCCGAGGCAACCTCCGCGCTGGCGCTCGCTGCCCCGAGCGCGGCCGTCGAGGAGGCGCGCTTCAGATCGGTGTCGTCGAGCTGCGCGAGGAGCTGTCCCTTGGTGACGAGATCGCCCTCGCGAAGCAGCGCGCCCTCTTTGCCGGCGCCGATCGAGCGGACGCGGCCGGGGACGCCGAACGCGAGATCGAGCTTCGCCTTCGGTTCGAGCCCGCCGGCGTATGGGGTGGTCCGAGGCGCGGTCTCGGCGCGCGCGATCACCACGCGGACGGCGCGCGGCGGCAGCGGCGCGGGCGTGCGGGAGCGCCCGCAGCCGAGCGCGACGAGCGCGACGAGCGCGAGCCAGGGGCGGCTCATCGGATCGCTCCCGCCCGGGGCCGGACGAGGGTGAAATACCCCGCGGCCGCCGCGAGCGCCCAGAACGAGGTGCGGACGATCAGCGCGCCGACCGTCTGTTTGGCGTACGCAGCGCCGTGGGCGACGTGCACGCCGAAGGCGACGAACACCAGCGCAGTGGCGAGCGCGAGCGCGAACGCGAGCCCGGCACCCCAGCGCCGGCGCAGGATGAGGCCGACCCCGGCCGCGACGTACGCGAACCCCGCGAGGAAATTGAACCAGAGGACGAACGGGACCACCGCCCCCTCGTGCGAGCTGCCGTCGCCGAAGAGCACGTTGCCACCGGCGCGGATCGTGACGAGGCCGAACAAGAGGGCGAGTACGCCCACGACTCGAGGCACCTGCTTGACCATGGGTTAGTTGTAAGCAAGTATTCACTTACTTCAAGCCCGCGCCAGGGCTCCCTCTGCGATTGGTCATCCGAGCGAGGGAGCAAGCCGCGGCCTACGGTCCAGCGCGCGTTCGATTACCCCGAGACTCCCAACTCACCATCGCCGCCTGGAACGTGGGTGGTGCAGCGCCATGCCCGGGAGCGGTGCGACGTCTGTGCTGTCGTGATGGGAAGCCCTGACTAGGTGCCCAGCGCTGCACGGAGCTTCTGCCGCAGCTCGTCGAGCCCGAACGGCTTCTGCAGGAAGCCCGAGAGCGTCAGCCCCGCGAAGCGCTCCGACACGGCGACCTCGCTATAGCCGCTGGAGAGCAACACGGGGATGTCGGGGCGTATCTCCCGAAGCTTCGAGACCGTCTCGGTACCGTCGATTCCGGGCATCGTGTAGTCGAGGATCACGCAGACGACCTCGGCAGAGTGCTGGCCGAAGATCTCGAGCGCTTGTCGGCCATCCGCGGCGACCAGGACGGCGAACCCCATGACTTGGAGGAGCCGCGCGAGGCTGCTCCGCAGCATCGGCTCGTCGTCCGCGACAAGAATGGTCCCCGTCCCCGTCCAATCGTCGTCTGTCACGACGGGCGCTGGCGGCGCGGCGACCGCCGAGGCCTCGAGCGCTGGCAGGGCGATTCGGAAGGTGGTGCCCTTCTCGAGCTCGCTCTCCACCGTGAGAACACCGTGGTGGCCGCGGACGATGCCGTGAACGGCTGCGAGCCCCAGGCCTCGCCCGGTGAACTTCGTCGTGAAGAACGGATCGAAGATCCTGGCGCGAGTCTCGGCATCCATGCCGCCGCCCGTGTCGGACACCTCGAGCACGAGATAGGGGCCGGTCGGAAGCTCGCATTCGGCGGGAAACCAAGAGGGAGGCGGGCGACTTGGGTCGTGATAGCCGGCGCGCCCGGTCACCTTGATGCGCCCCTCCCGTTCACCGATCGCCTCGGACGCATTGATGACGAGGTTCAGGATCAGCTGCCGCATCTGCGACGCGTCGGCCTTGATGAGCGGCAGAGCGTGGAGGTCGAGCGTGAGAAGGGCGCGCTTCGAGACGCTGCTCCGCAGCAGCTCGTTCATGTCGGAGACGAGCGCGGCCAGGTCGATGTTCTCGACCACGAACTTCCCCTTGCCCGCGTACGCGAGCATTTGGTTCGCGAGGTCGGCGCATTGGTGTGCGACGTCCGCGATCTCGCGAACCCGCTGCGCCGCTGGCGAGGTCGTCGGGATCTCGTGGAGCGCCACGCTCGCGAAGCCGATGATGGCCGAGAGCATGTTGTTGAAGTCGTGGGCGATGCCTCCGGCCAGAATGCCCAGGCTCTCGAGCTTCTGAGCCTGCTGCATCCTCGCTTCCAGAGTCCGTCGTTGCGCCTCGGCGTGGATGCGATCGCTGATGTCCTGCACCGTACCGACGAGCTGCTCGACCCGGCCGTCGGCGTCGCGCAGTGCTTCGCCCTTGGATCGAACGACCTTGATGGTCCCGTCGGCGAGTCGGAGTTGGAGCTCGGAGTCCCAGGGCTCGCCCTGCGAGAGCGCGCGGCTCAGCTGGTCGCGGTGCCGCTCGCGGTGGTCCCGATGAATCACCGCGGCCAGCGCTTCGAGCGTCGTCGTCTGTTCGTCCAACCCGAGGATCCGGAAGAACTCGCGCGAGCCGGTGACGCCGCTCGTCTTCGCGCTGAACCGCCAATGGCCCAGGTGGGCGATCGCCTGCGCTTCGTTGAGAGAGCGCTCGCTCTCGCGCAGCGCCGCCTCACGTTGTCTGTGCTCGGTGATGTCTCGGACGACGTCGTACACGTCACCGTCGGCGAGGCCGATGAACCTGGCTTCGAAGACCTTCTCTCCCTCGGGCAGGGGCAGCACGTACTCGAGGGTGACCACGTCCCCCTCGAGGGCGCGTTGGATGCATTCGAGGTGCTCGAGCCCGACCTTCTCGGGAAGAACGTCCTGCACGCGCTTCCCGAGAAACATCTCGGGTTTCGTGTACAGATCCGCGGCGCGCCCGGCGTGGAAGTCGACAATCGTGCCGTCCCTCGCGAGCCGGAAGCTCAGGTCCGGGAACGCACGGAACATCGCCTCGCGTTCGGCAGCCCGTTGCCGGACCTCACGCTCCGAGCGTTCGAGCTTCGCCGTTGCTGTCTCGAGCGCGGCCACTCGCTTCCGTGCCGCCTCGAGCTCGGCGAGCAGCTCCTCTCTCGTCGGATCCCGCTGGCTCATAGCTCCCCCGTCACCCGCTCCGCAGGTTAGCGTCCCGAGCGACGCTGCGGCTATGCGAGCCCTATGAGCGTCGAAGGTTTTCAGCTCGTCGGCGAGGGCGATCGTGAACTTCGCGCGGCGGCCGCCGACGAGCTGTGTCGCCAGCACGCGGAGCAGCAGGCCGACACGGATGATGAGCGGAGCGAGCAGAGCCGTTGCGGCTCCGTCGACGCGGACATCGCGCTCGAAAGTGTGGCAGTCCGCAGGTCGGCACGAGGACCGATCTGGCTGCGCGCGCGTCACGTTCTCGAGCGTCGTCGAAGCAGCGCGAGCACAGCCACCGCGACGGCGAGAGAGGCTCCCGAAGACGATCGGTCGGCGCCCGCGAGCGCGCAGTGACACGCGCGCTTCTTCGGCTCGATCGCGGGCTCCTGCGGCTTGCCGATCGGCGCGCCCGCGGCCGCTTGGTCGAGGGACGCGACGTCGTCGAGGCCCGCCTTCACATAGCTCGCGAGCGAGATCGCCGCGCGCTCGGTGTGGGCGAGATCCTTGGCCGGCGTCGGTCCGGTGTTGGTCGCGTTCGCCGGCGGTCCGCCCCAGCGCCCGCGCACCGGTTTCTCGCACGCGATCGGGCCGGTCCACGGGTGACGGATCGCGTATCGCGCCTGGAACGTGTCGGTGGTCGAGGGCTTCGCGGTCGAGGACAGCGCGCCCTTCTCGTCGCGCACCTCGCGGCCGCCCTCGATCGCGTCGGCGCTGCGAAACAAGAGGTCGTCGCCGAGCGTGTCGGCCGAGTAGCGGGTGTGGAGGCGCGTCACCACGAACGGGGGAAACGGATTCGATACGAACGAGCTCTCCTCGTTGGTGAAGTTGATCGGGTACGTGACCTGCACCTTGCCCCCCTCGGGCTCGGGATACTTGAGGGTGCTGAACACGCCCTTCACGCAGGCCTCGACCGCGGGGTCCTTGATGGTCCCCTTCCCGAGGGTCACGTTCTCGACGTTGCCCGCGGTCGTGATCACGAAGCTCGTGCTCACCGTGCCCGTGAGCGTCTCGTCCTTCTTCAGCCCCGCCTCGTAACACGCGCGGAAGCGCGGGAAGTTCGCGCGGATGATGCGGCGGATGACCTCCGGCGGGAGCTTGCCCTGAGTGGTCACGCCGGTCTCGATCATCTTCACGACCTTCGTCTTCTTGACCTCGGTCTTGTGCAGCACGTCGCCGCCGAGCGTCGCCAGATCGTCGTTCGTGAGCGTGACGTTCGGGCCCGTGCACGGATCGCAGTTGCTCGGCGACCAGGCGTATTCGGTCACCACCGCGCGCCCGCCGGCCTTGGCGAGCGTCGCGTCGAAGAGCTTGGCGTAGAACGGACCGAAATTCTTCCGCGTGTCGTCGATGACCTCGAGGTTGGTCGGCGCGAAGACGTTCTTGTAGTTGGCGGCCTCGAAGCGCGTCTGCCCGAGGATGAACACGATGAGATCCTGCGCGCCTGCGGAGTTCAGGAGCCCGAGCCGCACCGGCAAGCGGAAGTCGTTCGACTCGTAGTGCACGCGGAGGGGCGACAACGTGAGCGTGCCCTTCGCGTCGCGCTTGACCTTCTTCACGTCGACCTTGGCGACGAAGAACTTCTGCTGCTCCTTCACATACGGAGCGAGCGCCGCCGAGGCGCCCTTGGGGATGTTGTACTTGTTGTCGCGCAGCCAGGTCTCGAGCGCGTCGGATTCGGTCGCGCTCAAGATCACCACCTCGTATTCGCCGACGCTGAACTGCGCCTCGACCTTCACCGCGCCGCCGCCGCCGCCGTAGCCCGCGCCCGCGCCGTGGCCGAACCCGCCGACCATGCCGAGGCCGATGCCATCGAGCGCCGCCGCGGGCTGCGCGCAGGGATCCTCCTCCCAGTACTCCACGAGCCGCGGCGCGGTGAGCGTCTCGAGCTTCGCGAAGAGGTCGAGCGGCAGCGTCTTCACGTTCTCCTTCTGGAGCACGACCGGGACGGGCACGACCATCGCGAAGTCCTCGGGCGGTCCCGCGTAGGTGTTCGACATCGCCAGCGCGGTGCGATTGCCGGCGCGCATCAGCGCAACCATCGAGGCGTCGTTCACGAGCGGCTTGTCGTTCGGCGCGACGTAGAACCCACAGAACGCGTGCGCGGCCGCGGGCGCCGCGAGGACCGCCGCGAAGGTGGAGGCGGCGAGGAGGCGAGAGAACATTCGCCGAACATACCCGGTGGCCTGAACTCGATCCGAACGAATGCCTACGGCAAGGTCGTTCGCGGAGTGCGGCGCTTTCAACGCGTAGCGTTGTTCGCGACGCGACCGTAGCCGCGCCAATCTCTGCTGTTTCTTTCGATTCTCTGCGTAGGCACGACGCTCGCAATGGGGCGCCTCCCAACAACTCGGGAGGATGATCATGAAGAAGCTCGCAAGGGTGATGGTTTCGTGTTGCCTGATGGTTGGCTGCAGCGCGGGGTCGGAGGGACCGATCGGCGTGGCGGGCACCAACGGCACCAACGGCACCAACGGCACCAACGGCGAAGCCGGCTCCAAGGGTGACAAGGGCGAGCCGGGGACCCCGGGCGTCGCGGGACCGACGAGGGCGCGGCTGCTCGACTGCAAACAGCCGTATTGGCGGCCGGAGGTGCGCGACGCGATCAACAAGATGATCGTCGAGAAGGGCATCACCAACGCCGCCTACGATCCGAGCAACCCGCCGGTCGCGGTGTTCGATTGGGACAACACGATTCTCAAGAACGACATCGGCGACGCGACGTTGTTCTGGGCGATTCGCAACGACAAGATCCGTCGCCCGGTCTCGTGGAGCTCCACCAACAGCGCGCTGACCGCCGACGCCACGGCGGCGCTCGATGCCGCGTGCAACGGCTTGAGCGCCGTCGGCGCGCCGATGCCGACGAGCGCCAGCACCGCGTGCGCCGACGAGATCGTGTCGATCTACGACGGCGGCAAGACCAAGGCCGGCAAGACCGCCTGGACCAGCGCGGTGACGACGACGATCAACCAGCCGTACGCCTGGGTCTCGCAGCTCCTCGCCGGGTATTCGCCCGAGGACGTTCGGGGGTTCGCCCGTGCCGCCTACGACGAGAACTCGAGCGCCGAGTGGAATCCGCCGACCAAACAGACCGTCGGCACGCTGTCGATGAACGGGTACGTCCGCATCTACACGCAGATGGACGACCTCGTGGGGGTCCTCAAGGACAACGGCTTCGACGTCTGGATCCTCACCGCGTCACCCCAGTACGTCGTGGAGGGGATCTCGCATCACATCGGCGTCGACCCCGACCACGTGATCGGCATCCGCTCGGTCGTCGCCAACGGGAAGCTGACGACCGACCTCCAGGATTGCGGAGGCGCGCCGAAGAACTCGCTCATCACGTTCGACGAGGGGAAGCGCTGCTGGATCAACAAGGTCATCTGGAACGAGACCGACCCGGCGAAGCAGCTCGCGCAGAACGTCGCCACGCGCCGGCCGGTGTTCGTGGCCGGCGACTCCGACACCGACATCGCGATGCTCAAGGACGCGACGGCGCTGAAGCTCGTGATCAACCGCGCGAAGATCCAGACGGTGTGCAACGCCTATGCGTCGCTCGAGAAGAAGGACGGCCGCTGGTTCGTCCAGCCGATGTTCCTCCATCCGGCGGCGCAGAAGTCCGAGTTCGATTGTCCCGGCGCGAAGATCGCCGGCTCGGCGAACGCGATCGTGGACGAGTCGGCGGCGCCGTTCGCCAAGAAGTACGCGGACAGCGTCTTCGAGCTCGGACCGCAATCAGCGTGTAAGTAGGGCGACTTCGCCGGGGTGACGTCGTCGTCGCAGCCGTAGCTGGCGCTCCGGTCGATTGTCACACTCTGGCCCGGGATCGGGGCGTTCGGCCTGGCGCGCCGTGTGCTCTCGGGCGCGAGCATGATCCGAAGTCCGGCGTCCGTCGTGCTCGCCCTGTCCCTGGTCGCCTGTGGGACGGGCGCGTCGGTGGAGCCGGCCGCGGACGCGAGCCCCGTCGTCGAGGACGGCGCTCCCGTGGAGGCGAGCGTCGACGCCGAGCTCCCCGACGCCATCGAGACGACCGGCCCGTGGAACCAGAAGGTCGAGCTCGTGGGCGTCGGCTCCGCGGCGGGCGAGGGGGTGCTCGGCCCGATCTATCCGATGGCGGTGACCGCGAGCGCCGAGCAGCTCGTGGTCGTCGGGTTGGCCAAGGCCTCGTTCACCTGGGGCGGTGTCACCTACCCCGCGGGCGGGTTCGTCCTCGCGATCGAGCCCGCGACCGGCCGCCTGCAGTGGCACCGCAAGATCGGCGAGAGCGTGAGCGGCGTCGCGCCCATCGGGCCAGACCTCGCGCTCGTCGGCGACTTCTCGAGGGAGATCGCGCTCGAGCCCACGGCCGGCGCGCCGATCACGTTGAAGGCCGGGGGCGCGGCGGCGATCGGGAGTCCGTCCGACGGCTTCGTCGCGGTGATCACGCGGACGGGGACCTTCCGCTGGGCACGTCGGTTCGGATCGACCGGGTACGACCACGCGTTCGGTGTCGCGACGAGCGCGGACGCGATCGCCGTCACGGGCGCGATCTCCGGCGTCGCCGACTTCGGCGAGGGGTGTTCGCAGAAGCTCGAGGCGGCGGCGGGGGTCGACGACGGCGACGGCCATCTGATCGGCACCAAGGACGCCGTGGTGTTGCGCTATGGAATCGATGGCTCGTGTCCGTGGGGCGCGGTGCTCGGCGCACCGGCGACCAACGACATGGCGATGGGCGTCGTGCTCCGCGACGGCGCGCTCTTCGTCACGGGCGACGCCGCGCTCCCGATGCGCATGCGCACGACCACGGGCGACGATCGAGATCTCGGCGGTCCCCCGTCGAAGTGGCCGAGCCCGTTCCTGGTGCGCCTCGACGCGAAGGGGACGAAGCCCTCGACCTGGTTCTTCGCCGAGGGCGCGCGAGGTGGTCGCGGTCGCGCGCTCGCGACCCGGGGCGCGGATCTGCTGTGGGCCCTCACCGTGCCGGGCGAATCGAACCTGCTCCACGACGGCGTGACCACCAAGCGGATCTCCGCGGGCGGCCACGTGATCGCCCTCCGTGGCGACGCCGTGTTGCGCGTGTCCGATCTCGGGCCGACGACGCTCGACATCGGCTCGATCGCGGTCAGCGACACGGGCGCGGTCGTAGCCGGCACCGAGTTCGAACCGCACGGCGTGGTGCTCGCCAAGATCGACACGAAGTCGACGTTGCTCGCCCACCACCGCGCGACGGCGGGATATCCCTTCGCCGCGGCCGCGCTCGGGAACGAGGTCTGGCTCGCGGGGCACTCGGGGATCGATCTCGAGCTCGGCACGCCGAAGACGCCGATCGCGGTCGGCCCACAGGGAGGCTTCTTCGTGGTGCACCTGCCCGCTACATCGGCGGCAGCGGGAGACACTCCATGATCTCGACGGCATCCCCCGGAAAGAGCGTGAAGTGCGGGTGGTTCTCGAACATCTTCGCCGCGGCGTCATGGGACTCCGCTCTGACGATCACGTAGCCCGCGATGTTGTTCCTGGTGTCCGAGACGCCATCCGACGCAGCGCGTTTCGTCTTACCGAGCGGCGCCCCCTGATCGACGATGGCCGCGGCATGGGTCGTCCCCCAGTCCATCCATGCCTTCATTCCCGCGGCCTCGCGCTGCGCGCGCGTCTTCTCGTCGAGCTGCTTGAAGGCCTCGAGCTTCGCTGCGGTACCCGTGTAGATCGCCATGAAGTTCTTCATCGTCGTGCTCCTCTGGTGGTCGCGACCCGGCGTCGCGGTGGATGGGTGCTCTGCCCGAAACCGAGTAGCTGCAGCGCCTGCCCCAGGGCCGCCTCGCGCAGCGATCGCCGCAGCGCCGGATCTTCCGTCGTACGCGCGATGACCATGCTGCCGACGCACAGGTTCACGATGACTCGAGCCTTCGCCGAAGCATCGCGGTCCGACGCCGGGAACGCCGCGCGAAACACGCCGAGCATCCTGCGGACGATGAGCGTGTACGCCGCGCGTGGCTTGAGCCCAGCCCGCGCGGCGTCCGACGGCAGCGCGATCAGCGGGCAGTGTTGGTCGACATCGTTGAGCACCGCGTCCGACAGGTAGAGCTCGGCGAGCCGCCGCGCGGCCGCCTTCGGAGACGGCCACCCGCCGACCCGGGCCGATTCCACCGCGAACGGGTTGCACGTCGCGAAGCTCTCGATGGCCTCGGCGTACAGCGCCTCTTTGCTCGCGAAGTGGTTGTAGAAGCCGCCGCGCGTGAGGCCGCTCTCCTTCATCACCTCGTCGATCGAGACCTGATCGAAGCCGCTGCGGTTGAAGAGGATGCGTGCGCTAGCGACGATCCGCGCGCGCGTTCGCGCCTTGTGCTCCGCCGTGTACGACATGGCACAGCGAAGCTAACGGCCGCCAAAATATGTTCAACAACATAGGTCGGCTACTTGATCACCTCGCGACAGCTGTACATCGTGCCGTCCGCCGACGGCTCGCACGTGTAGGGCTCGCAGCAAACGCCGCCCGCGATGCAGTCGCCGAAGCGCGGAATGCACGGCGGCGGGCCGGCGTCGGTGCCGCCATCGGGCGGCCCGCCGTCGGGCGGCGGCGGGGGCTTGGTCGCATCGAGCGCCCAGAAGGGACGATGGTTGTTCTCGGTGAGCTCCTGGAACGGGAGGCGGAACGCCGGGTAGCTCGGATCGCCCTTGCCCAGCTTGTCGACGTCGATCGCCGCGACCCACAGCTGGTTCTTCTCGTCGCCCCACTTCGAGCCCGGCGCGAGGATCGCGCCGTAGTCGCGCTTCGACTGAAACGCGACCCACATCACGCCGTCCTCGGTCTTCGGCGCCCACGTCGGCTGGTTGTTCGAGACGCCGGTCGAGACGGTGACATCGTTGACGAGCGTGTTCGCGCGGGTGAGCTCGAAGACCATCCCGCCCATCACGGACACGAGGCGGAGCTGCGAGTCGCCCTCCTTCTCGCTCGAGCCGGTGGAGTGGCCGTAGGCGATCCAGTCGCTCGTGGGCGCGAACATCGGGAAGTAGTTGTTGTCCGAGCTGCCGGTCGACTTCACGAGGTCGAGGACGCTGCCGAAGGTGTCGCTGCCCGTGAACGGAATGATGGAGATCGTGCCCGCCGCCACCTTGCGACCGCCGGCGCTGGCGGACTTCGAGAACACGAGGAACTTCCCGTCGGGCGACCAGTCCGGCATGTGGCCGAACACGCCGGCGCCGAGCGGGATGGTGCCGTTCGGGCCCTTGCCGACAGCGAGGCCCGCTTCGGTGCGCAGCGTGAGCAGGCCCTTCGCGCTGCTCACGAGCCGGGTCGTGTCGGGGTTGAACGTCATCCAGCTGTTCGCGATGTCCTTCATCGCCGGATCCTTCTTGAGGAGGATCGGCGGCGGGAACGTCGGGCCGACCTCGGCGACCCACAGCTTCTCTCCGCCGACGTCCGCGCCGAGTCGCTTGCCGTTGCGCGACAACGTGTGGCACGCGACGCACTGCCCGGTCTCGGTCGGGGTGAGGAAGTTGGTCGGCGCCGCGTCGCTCACGGTGGCCTTGCGCACCCCGGCAACCGTCGTCGACCAGTAGTAGATCGCGCCGGGCACCTCGTTCTTCGAGAACAGCATGTCGATCGACTTGCTCGCGTAGACGGTGCCGGGAGCCGCCGGGTTCGCGCCGGTGACGGTGACCTTCGCGGACTTGCCGGCCAGCGTGCTCGCGATCCAGGTCCACGTCGTGAGGTCCGCCTCCCAGCAGCCCGCGTTCGTCGCCGCCGTGGTGCACGTCGCGTGGGTGCCGTTCGTATAGAGCTTCACCGTCACGCCGGGGCCCTCGAACTTGACCTCGAACGCGCTGAGCCCCGCGCGTCGCCACTGCAGCATGATCTTGTAGACGTTCTGCGGGAACATCGTGCCCGTCGTCGGGTAGATGAACGACGGCGCCTTCGCCGGGTCGGTGCTGACGGTCACCTTGGCGGGATCGAACAGATCCGAGGACGGGCCACCGGGCGGCGTGACCACGTAGTCGAGCACGACGTTCAACGTCGCGGTCGCGGTCTTGCCGTCGTAGGTCGCCGTGACGGTCACGGTGCCGCCCGCTTTGTTCGACGTCGTGTAGGTGCCCGACTTCGGATCGATCGTCCCCGGTGCGGTGTTGCTCACCGAGAACGTCGCCGGCACGGTGATGACCGAGCCGTCGGCCTGCGTGCCCTTCGCCACGAAGACCTGCGACTTGGTCGTGGCTGGATCGGTGACCACGAGCGTCGCCATCGTCGGATCGATCGCGAGCGACGTGATCGGGACGACCGGACCGCTGTCGTCGCCGGGGATGCCGTCGCCACCGGTGACGCTGCTGTCCGTCGTGCCGTCGGGACCGGGCCCGCTGTCGGAGCCGCTGCCGCCGCACGCGGCCGCGACTGTCCCGACGCCGATCACCGAGACGACAAGCAAGCCCATCGAGGATGCGCGCATGGTTTCCGGCTCCGCGGTGCAAGAGAGGCGCCCACCACACTGTGCCGAGAAATCCTGGTCACGCGCAACGTCGCAGGCAGGAAAATTCGCGGCTTCCGCGTCTCTGGTGATGCGCTTGCACCGCAGCCCAACGTAGGCGTTGCTGCTACTCGCGGTGCCAGGGCTCGTAGACTTGCCGTCATGGGCGGCGAGCGCGAGGGTTTGCCGGTGGTCGCTCGCGCCGCCGTCGCCGTTCTGTGGATCGCGCTGACCGGCTGCAGCGAGAAGCGCTTCGCGTGCGAAGCGTGCGTCGGTGACGTCTGCGCGCGGCCGAGCACTCCCGGCGGACGCCGGCTCGAGGACGACGCCCGATGCATGGCCGCCGAGTCGCTGTGCGGCACCCTCGAACAGAAGGGCTTCGATCGTTACTGCAAGGACAAGCAGCACACGCTCATGCTCGGTTGCTCGAAGGAAGTGCTCTCCCACTTCCGGTTCAACTGCACCTCGAAGACGCACCTCCGAGTGCCGCTGCTCATCGATCTATGAGGCCGTAGAAGCGCGCGGCGTTGTCGTGGAAGAGGCGATCCCGGGCCTCGTCGTCGCGCGCGCGTACGAGCTGCGCGAACGCCTCGAAGATCGTGCGCCAGGGCGCGGAGACCTTGTCCATTGGGAAGTTGGACGCGAAGAAACAGCGATCGTCGCCGAACACCGCGAGCGCGTGCTCGACCAACGGGCCGAGCTTATCGGCCAGCTCGGCCACGGTAGGTGGCGCGCTCCGCGCGTGGAAGCCGAAGCCGAGGATCGGCATCGCGAGGCCGCTGATCTTCGCGTGCACGTTGCGGAGCGAGCCGAGCTCGGCGAGGTCGTCGCGCCAACGGGCGAAGAGGTCTGCGCGATCTGCCTCGGTGCGGCCGTGCGCGCCGAACGGGCCGCCGTAGCCGATCGGCGTGCCGAGGTGGCAGAGCACGATCCGGGTGTGGGGCGCGGTCTTCGCCGCCGCTGTCAGATCGCGCAGCTGGCCGGAGTAGCACCACGCGTCGAACGTGAGGCCACGCTCGCCCACGAGCTCGAGTCCTCGGCGCCACGACGCCTCGCGCATGCGATCGCCGCGGTCGCTGAACTTCATGACGGCGGGATCCGCGTCCCACGCCGTCATGTCGCGCACTCCGACGAACCGAGAGCTCGCCGCGCGGTGGCTATCGAGCACCTCCGCGAGGTGCGGCGCGTCGAGCGCGGCCTGACCGACGATCCCACGGAGATCGTCGCCGCAGAGCGACTCGAGCCACCGCGTTTCGCCGACCGGCCCGAGCGGCCCCCGCTCTCTCCAACCGGCTTGCACGTGCACGAAGCCGCGCACGTTGAAGCCCTGCCGGTCGCGCCGATGATCGCCCGGCTGATATCGATCGAGCACGAAGTCGGGCCGGCCCACGAAATCGAGCGCGGAGCGCGGAAACAGCACCTTCGCGCGCTCGAGGAGGCGGCCGTTCCACCCGAGCAAGCGCACTGCGATCGACGTCTCGCGCGGGGTGCTGCGCGGATCCCAGAAGTGCACGTGCGGGTCGAGGATCGGAAGTTCGCGCATCGCCGAAGCAGCGTAGGCGATCCGCACTGCACCGGGGCTTACGGTCGCGCCCACCGCTTGCCGTCGAACCGCAGCACCTCGCCGTACTCGCCGCGCGCCCACACGTCCTTCGTCGACGTGCCCCACGTCGCGAAGAGGTGTTGCTCGGTGGGCGCCGGCTGCACCTCCCAGCTCTCGCCGTCGAAGCGCACGATCGTGCCGCGCAGACCGACCGCCCACACATCCGTGGGTGACGCCGCATAGACGCCGAACAGGCCGGACTCGGTGCCGGTGTCGACGCGGTTCCAGCTCGTGCCGTCGAAGTGCGCGGCGGTGCCGTGCGCGCCGACCGCCCACACGTCGTCCGGCGCCGTGCCGCTGACGGCGTGGAGGTCGCCGAGGCAGGGCTTGTCGAACACCTGCCACGCGTTGCCGTCGAAGTGGACGATCGTTCCGCGATGGCCGACCGCCCACACGTCCGCGCTCGAGGAGCCCCACACGCCGCGCAGGGTCTGGTTGGTCGGGCTCTTCACCGACGACCACTGCGCGCCGTCGAAGTGCGCGATCGCTCCCCCGCTGCCGACGGCCCAGTCCTCCCACCGATGCTGCAGCGCGGTCGACGGCGTGACCGGCTCGCTCACGAGCGTGGTGGCGTTCTGCGGCGGCTCCTGGAGCGAGCCGCACCCGATCATCGTGCTCAAGGCGATCGCTGCGATGGTGGTCTTCATCTCGTGTTCCTCCCCGACGTGTCCTGCGCGGGGTCAAAGCACGGACGGTGCCAGAGGAACGCAGATCGAGCTGTTGCTGGTTTTTGTGGTTCCGGAGCGCGCGCCTGCCCGAGGGACGCGACCCGTGTGACGACACACGTGGGGGGCCTGTGTCACTCGCCGCGAAAACCCGCGGATCAACGGGTAGTCTCGCTCGAGGGATGGGGGTCGCGCTTCGCGAGGGAGCCGTCGTCGGGCGGTTTCAGCTCGATCGCTTGCTCGGCGAGGGCGGGATGGGCGAGGTGTGGGCCGCGCGCGAGCTCGAGACCGGCGAGCCGCGCGCGGTGAAGTTCCTCAAGGGCTCCAGCAGCAGCGACGAACGGCGACGCCGCTTCCTCCGTGAGGCGCGCGCCGCGATGACGCTCCGCCACCCCAACGTGGTGACCATCCATGGCGTCGAGGACGGCGAACAGCCGTTTATGGTCATGGATCTGCTCGCCGGTGAGACGATGCGCGCGCACCTCGAGCGAAACCCGCGCCTGTCGCTGCGGGCCGCGCTCACGTTGATGATGCCGGTGATCGCAGCCGTTGGCGCCGCCCACGCCCACGCCATCGTGCACCGCGATCTCAAGCCGGAGAACGTGTTCCTCAGCCCGCGCGAAGACGGCGCCGTCGAGGTTCGGGTGCTCGACTTCGGGGTCGCGAAGTTCGCCGCCTCGCTCTCGACGCCCGCGCTCACCGAGTCCGGCGATCGCCTCGGCACCCCGCGGTACATGTCGCCGGAGCAGGCGCGCGGCGCGCGCGGCGTCGACCACCGCGCCGACCTGTGGTCGATCGGCCTCATGCTCTACGAGATGCTGAGCGGCCGGCACCCGATCGCGGGCGACAGCGTGCAGGCGATCTTCCGCGCGATCACCTTCGATCCGATCGCGCCGCTCGAGGTCGACGTGCCCGCGGACGTGCGCGAAGTGGTGATGAAAATGCTGTCGCGGGATCCGGCGCAGCGTCCGCGCGATCTCCGTGAGGTCGTCGCCGTGCTCGCGGCGCACCACGACAGCACGGCGCCGGTGTTCGACGCACCGGCGGTCGCCGAGCACCGCGCGTCGCGGCCGAGCGTCTCCACCGTGGACGAGACGATCGACCGAACCGTCGGCGGGCGCAGTGACGGACGGCGTGTGCTCCTCGTCGCCGTCGCGATCGCCGCGACGATCGCCGCGACTACGTGCGCGGTCGTCCGCCGGGGAGCGTCTTCGGCGCCTCGAACGTCGGCGTCCCCGACAGGCTCAGAAGGAACGCCTTGAGCTCCGCGACCTCGCTCGGTGTCGGGGTGCGTCTCTTGAACTGGGGATCGAGCCGCGGGTTGTCGACGCCGCCGGAGGCCATGAGCGCGATCGCGTCCTCGAGCGCTGCCGCCGAGCCGTCGTGGAACCACGGCCCGGTGTTGGCCACGTTACGCAGGCTCGGCGTACGGAACCGTTTGCGGTCCTCTTCGACCTTGGTGTGCTCGAACCGACCCTGATCGTCGTCGTCGGCGAGGCCGACGCCGGCGTTGTGAAACTTCCAGTCGGAGAAGAGCGGAGGCGCGTGACAGCTCGGGCAACCGAGGGTGTTGAAGGCGTTGAGCCCGCGCTTCGCGGGCTCGCCGAGCGCCGACGTGTCGCCCGCCATGAAGCGGTCGTACGGCGAGTCGCCGACCTTCACGACGCGGAGGTACGCCGCGACCGCTTGGCGGATGCGCAGGCCGGTGGGCGGCGCGCCGAACGCCTTCTCGAACAACGCGTGATACTCGGGGATGCCGTCGAGCTTCTTGGCGATGACCTCTTCGTCGGTCATTCCGAGCTGCGACCACCCCACGGAGATCACGCCCTCGAGCGTGTCGGCCCGCCCGTTCCACGTGAATGTGGTGGGGTAGGCGGCGTTGGCCGCGCTCAGCGCCTTGCGCCGCGTGCGTTTGCCGATCGCGTTGACGCTCTTGCTGTCCCGCCCGGCCCACCCGTGGTCCTCGCGGTGGCAGTCCGCGCACGACATGAAGTCGGTCGTGCTCATGCGCGGATCGAAGAAGAGGAACCGCCCGAGCGTGACCTTGGCGAGCGTGGTGGGGTTGTCTCCGGGATCGACGTGCTCGGGCAGGCCACGCGGCGTCTTCGGGATCTCCGTCACCGCCGCGCGTTCGCGCCGGCACGCCGCGACGAGCGCGAGCGAGAGCAGGAGCGTGCGGGCGGCGGGCTTCATGACCGGGGTGCTGCGAAGGGATCGCGCCGCGGGCGGAACCCGAGCACCCTCCCGAAGAAGAAGATCAGGACCACGAACGCGACGGCCGTCAATGCACCGACCCGGAGCGTCGCCCGCTCGTTCTCCTGCAGCGTGCGGACGACCTCCGCTTGCGAGCGCCGCACAACCAGTACTGCGCGCACCGGATCGTTGGCGTAGCTGTCGCCCGCCGGATCGCTGTGACACACCCGGCACTCCCGGCTGTTCTCGATCGGCCACAGCACGACGAGGTAGGGAGTGCCGCTGCGCAGCTCTTCGTAGTGCTGCGGCTTGGCGGTGAGGAGCGCGCGATTCCACGGCTCCTTCTCGACGAGCACCGTCTCGGCCGCGGTGGTCGCCGCGTCGATCCGCGGGAAGGCGACGCGCTGCAGCACGTCGACCGCCGGCAGCATGTCGGGGTGCTCCTTGGCGATCTTCGCGATGACGCCGGGGCTGTTGAGCCACTTCTGCACCCGGTCGCGCGTCGACGGATCGGTGTAGGCCAGCTGACGGTCGGTCCGCACCACCTTGATCTCGCCGGCCTCGGGGCTCTGGTTGAGCAGCTGCATCAACGCGCGCGCCTGATCGGCGCGGCCCTGCAGCATGTTCACCCGGATCGCGCGTTCGAGCGTCGCGGCCTGGTGGAGCGCTTCGGTCCGAGACTTCTCAACCAGCGAGGCGTTCGTCCGCTTCATGCTGTCGACCGCGAGCGCTCCGAACGCCGCGAGCAGCGTGGCGAGGACCAGCGCCACCGCGACGCCACCGAGCCACGCCGCCCGGTTGCGGCGGACGCGCACCCGCAGCTTCTCCAGCGCGGACGCCGGGCGCGCCACGATGACGTCGCCGTCGAGGAAGCGGGCGAGGTCGTCTCCGAGCGCAGCGGCCGACGGATAGCGGCGCGCGGCCTCCTTCTCCATCGCCTTGAGGCAAATCGTCTCCAGGTCGCGCGGTATCGTGCGACCGAACCGCGCGGCGAGCCGGCTCGGGGGTGTCGGATCCTCGTTGAGGATTCGCGCGAGCACGACGAACTCTTCTTCGCCGCCGCCGCTCCGGCGCTGAAACGGCGGGCGGCCAGCGAGCACGTGATAGAGCGTGGCGCCGAGCGCGTAGACGTCGCTGTGCGGGCCGATGTGCTGCACCTCGCCGTTGGCCTGCTCCGGCGGCATGTAGAACGGCGTGCCGAGCGCGCGGCCCTCGCGGGTGAGGCCGGGCGCGTCGATCAGATCCTTGGCGATGCCGAAGTCGGTGACGCACGGCTCGTCCTCTCTGCGGAGGAGGATGTTGTCCGGCTTGATGTCGCGGTGAACGACGCCCTTCTCGTGGGCGAAATGGAGGGCGCGAGCGACCTTCACCAGCGCCTCGAGCGCGCGCCGCGGCAGCGCGCTCGACTCCTCGATGAGGTCGCCGAGGCTCCCTCCCTCGATCAGCTCCATGACGTAGTACGGCTTGCCCTCGTCCTCACCCGAGTCGAACACCGAGACGACGTTCGGGTGCTGGAGCCGGCCCGCGAGCATGACCTCGTTCTGGAAGCGCAGGAGATCGATCTCGTTGGCGCGCCTTCGCGGCGTGAACACCTTGATCGCCACGAACCGCGAGAGACGCGGCGAGTACGCGCGGTACACCGTGCCCATCCCGCCGCGGCCCAGCTCCTCGAGCACGTCGTAGGCGCCGAGCTTGAACAGCACGTCCGTCGGCGCGTACGAGGCACGCACCGCGCCCATCACTCCTCCCGCGGCGGAGCGAGGCCAAAACGCTTGAGGAGCCGGTAGAGCTGCGTGCGGTGGAGCCCGAGCCCGCGGGCCGCGGCCGCCACGTTCCCGGACTCGGCCTGCAGCGCGCGCTCGATCGACTCGCGCGAAACACTCTTCGGCGTCTCGGGACCGGGCTCGCTCCGCCGCTCGTCGCCACCGAGCCCCGCGTTCGCATCGAGGTGGGTGTGGAGCACGCAGCGCTCGCCTTCGGCCATCGCCGCGTGACCGGCGGCGCGCGCGTGCTGGAGGAGCTCGCGCACGTTGCCGCTCCAGCCGCGATGGATGCACGCCTCGACGAACGAAGCGTGCATCGACAGCTCGGGGCTCACCCGATGAAGCGCGCGGGCGAGGAGCCAGGGGATCTCCTCGCGTCGATCGCGCAGCGGCGGCAGGTGTACGTGCGGCTGCTCGATGCGGTGATAGAGATCCTCGCGGAAGCGTCCCTCGGCGACCGCCCGGCGCAGATCGCGGTGGGTGGCGAAGCAGAATCGAAGGGCTACCTTGCGGCTCCGGGTCTCGCCGAGCGGGGTGACCTCGCGGGTCTCGAGCAGCCGCAGCAGCTTGGCCTGGACGTCGAGCTCGAGCTCACCCACCTCGTCGAGGAACAGGACGCCGTTGTTCGCCGCGACGACGTAGCCGTCCGCGTTCTCGGCGCCGGAGTACGCTCCCTTGCGCGCGCCAAAGAGCAGCCGTTCGGCGACGCCCTCGGGGATGGTCGCGCAGTTCACGGTGACGAGCGGCCCCTTGGCGGCGGGCCCGCGCGCGTGGAATACGTGCGCGGCGTGCTCCTTGCCGCTCCCGGTCTCGCCGGTGATCAACAGGTTCTCGTCCGCGGAGGCGATTTGCGCGATCCGCAGGTGGACGCGGCGCGCGATCGGGCCGACGACGAGCTCGTCCTCGACGACGACCTGCTCGCCGAGGAACAGGCGGATGTCCTCGCGTGGCAGCATCAGCGTGCGCCCGACGCGGACCACGCGGGGCTCGTCGAGCGTGACGGTGCCCTCGATGCGCGCGCCGTTGACGTTGGTGCCGTTGCGGCTGCCGAGATCGCGCACGCTCCAACGTTGACCGTCCCACGCGATCTCGGCGTGTCGCCGCGACAGGCGCTCGTCGTCGGGCAGACCGCCCTCGTCGCGCCCGACGACGAGCTTGCCGTGCGTGAGCGGCAGCGCGCGCAGGACCGGGGCGAGGCCCGAGTAGACGACGATCACGCCGGGCACCGCGCGCTCGCGCGGTCCCTTCGCGGTCCCGCTGTCGTCGACGGTGTCCGCGATGGTCACGAGGAGAGCGTACAGATAAGTCCGACAAACGCGAGCGCCGGCTCAGAAGACGATCGGGAGGTCGAGCTGGACGATCCGGTAGGCGGCGCTGGCCATCGGCGCGTCGACCGCCTGGAAGTATCCGATGCCCGGCCGGACGACGGTCGTCTCGTCGATCGCGACCGTCGCGCGCAGGCCCCCGCCGACCGTCAGTTGGTCGCGCGCGCTGTCGTCCTGCCTCACCGGCGCGGGTGTCGACAGCCAGCGTTGATAGTGGACCTCGACGCTTACGTTGAGAAACCCGAGGAACGCAACGCCGATGTGGGCGCCGGAGGTGAGGTTGGTGCGCGTCGTGTCGCGGTCGACCGCGCCGCCCCGCGAACGGAGCAACTGAAAGACCGTGGCCTCGACCTGGAGCGTGAGCCCGTTCGCCACCCGGGCGAGCCCGGCTCCCGCGGCGAAGGTGGTGTAGTTCGCGGCGAAGAGCGCGGAGTCCATCGCCTGCCGCGCGTACACCGAGCTCGCCATCGCGGCGCGGGCCCGAACGTCGGGCACGTCGCCGCCACCGTCGCCGAGAGGCAGGGCGACCGCTGCGAAGATCGGCACGCGCACGCGCGGCGCGACGGCGGGCGAGAACAACGCGACCAGCGCCGGGTTCCCGAGCGCGGTGTTGACCGTCTCCTTGGCGTGAACCGTGAACGCGCCGCGGAAGTACACCCCCACGTCCGGCGCAACGCGCGCGCCGGCCGTGAGCGTGGACGTCGTGGTGCGCTGCCCCTCATCGGCGGCGTGCGCGGTGTCGAAGCGCGCGAGCGTCGGTGGCGCCCACGGCCGCACCGCGAAGGGGAGCGAATACTCCGTCTTCGCGGCGGGAAGCGCCGGAGGCGCCGCGACGTCCGCCACCGCCATGAGGAGCGGGAGGATCACTTCGCCGTGTCCTTGCGGAGCTCGGCGGCGACCGGCGCGCCGCTCAGCGCCTTGAGGAACGCCACGAGATCGGCGCTGTCGGTGCCGGCGAGCACGAACGGCTTCATGAGCGGCGACTTGGTGACGTCGGTCGGCGGCGTCTCGGAGCCGCCCTTCGCGTAGTACGCGACCACCTCCTCGAGCGTCGCGAGCTGACCGGAGTGCATATAGGGGCCCGACGGCGCGACGCCGCGGAGGCTCTTGGTGCGGAACTGCCCCTTCATCGAGGGGTCGGCGGCGAGGCCGGAGAGCTTCCCGGTCGCCCGGTCGTCGCTGTACTGGCCGTCGGTGTTGAAGACGCTCGTGAGGAGCGGCGGCACGTCGGCGAATCGACCGAGATCGGCGGCCGGCACCTTCGGTCCGGTCTGCAGCACGGCGAGGGCGTGGAACTTGTCGTCCGCGAGGTTCGGTCCGGAGTGGCAGGTCACGCAGCCCTTGCCGAGGAAGAGCTTGAGGCCGCGCTTCTCGGCGTCGCCGAGCGCGCTCTTGTCGCCGGCGATGTACTTGTCGAGCGGCGCATCCCGCTGGACGACGAGCCGCATGTACGCAGCGAGAGCCTTGCCGTAGTTCGCGTAGATCCGGTTGAGGATGTCCTTGTCGTCGGCGCCGAGCATGTCCCAAGCAGCCACGCCCGGCTTGCCGGCGGCGGGGAACGCCATCGCGTGCGCGGGGTCGAGCCGCGCGTCGAGCGGCACGGGGAACACCGCGTCGTACTCGGCGCGGTACTTCGCGTAGAGCATGCGCGCGATCTGCAGCCGGCCGCTGTTCATGATCTTCGGGTTCTCGGCGACCGCGAGCGGGAGCGACCACTGCGAGTCGAACCGACCGCCCCAGTTCGTCCACGCGTAGAACGACGAGTTGGCGATCGAGAGCGCGTTGCGGGTGCCGAAGTCCGTGCCGAGCGAGACGTTGTTCGGCTTGGTCCGCACGTCGTCCATCGTCGAGCCCTCGTGACAGCTCGCGCACGAGACCTTGCCGGTGTCGCCCACCGCGCCGAGGCCGCCGTTGGTGCCGTCGTCGCCGACCGCGAGCGCGCCCGCGTAGCTCTTGTCGAAGAAGAGCATCTGGCCGAGCGCCGCGGCCTTCGCGTTGTCGGCGAAGGCATTGGTCTTGTCGGCGGGTACCTTCGGCAGCGGTCCCAGCGTCTTGATCAGCGCCCACTCCTCCTTGGTGAAGCCGTCGAGCGGGTCCGGCGTCTCGGGCGCGGTGTCCGCCGGGGAGCCCGTGTCGGTGCCGACCTCGGTGACGACACCTGTGTCGACACCGGTGTCGGGCTGCAGCGCGCTGGGCTCTTCGTCGGAACAGCCCAAAGCCAGCGCGGAAACCACTGCGGTCAAAGTCAGACGACGCATGAGACCATCCCTTTCCTCGAGTTCGCGGGCGCAGTGGCAAGGGGCGCGCCACGGGAAGAACCCGCGCGCGCGCGTCGTTCATCAGCGGATGCGATCCGGGATCGACCGCCGCGCGTTCCTCGGCGCGGGGGTCGTGCTCGGCTGCCATCGTCGGATCGAGAGCGGCGTCGAGGCCGGACCGTCACCGAGCGCGCCGGCGGTGGTTCCCTCCGCGCCGCCGCCCGTCGTCCGCTCGCCGTATCCGCTCTTCGAGCGGTTCCCCGCCCTCGCCAAGAGCCTCCCGCGCATCGAGCTCGGCCGATACCCGTCGGCGATCGAGCCCGCTCCCGCGCTCCTCGACGATCGGCTCTACGTGAAACGCGACGACGACTTCACTCGCTCGGCGTCGTTTCGCGAGGGCGTCGCGCGCATTTACGGCGGCGGGAAGGCGCGCAAGCTCGAGCTCTTCTTCGGCGAGGCGCGCGCGCTCGGTAAGCGCCGGATCGTCACGTTCGGGGGCGTCGGCTCGAACCAAGCCCTCGCCGCGGCGCTGCTCGGGCGCGCGCTCGGCTTCACCGTGCGGCTCTACCTCGCGCCGCAGCCGCCGTCCTCGCTCACCAAGAAGAACCTCGCCGCCGACGCAGCCTCGGGGGCCGAGCTACGCCTCTTCCCGAGCGTCGTTCAAGCGCGGGCAGTGGCCGAGCGCGAGTTCCCGCCGGGCAGCGACGCGTATCTCATCGCGCCGGGGGGGACGACGCCGCTCGGCACGCTGGGCTTCGTCAACGCCGGCCTCGAGCTCGCGGCGGACGTGCGCGCCGGCGCCATGCCCGCACCGAAGCGCGTCTATGTCCCCCTCGGCCTCGGTGGCACCGCGGTGGGCCTCGCGCTCGGTTGCGCGCTCGGTGGCCTCGCGACGGAGATCGTCGCCGTGCGAGCGTCGAACCCGGCCACCGTGAACGAGGCGACGCTGCGCGCGATCCACGACGAGACGATCGCCTTCGCGCGCACGCGCGATCCGAGCTTCCCCGCGATCGAAGCAGCGCGGCCGCGCATCGACGGGCGCTTCGTCGGCGGTGGCTACGGCGTGCCGACGGCCGCCGGGGACAACGCGGTCGAGCGCGCCCGGGCGACCGTCGGGTGGGCGCTCGAGCCGGTCTACACGGGAAAGGCGATGGCCGCGCTGCTCGCGGACGCCGCCGCGGGCGCGCCCGGGCCGGTTCTCTTCTGGAACACGCAGAGCTCCCGGCCCGTCGCCGAGGCCCCCGTCCCCGCGGCGTTCGAGCGCTTCCTATGACGCGCGCCGCGCTCCTCCTCGCTCTCTCGCTCGCCGCGTGTCGGCGCGAGCACGCGGACGCGCGCGACGCAGCGCCGGCAGCGTCGCCCGCCGCGTCGATCACCCCCGTCGACGCCGCCACGACGACGGCGCTCATGCGCGACGAGGAGCTCGGGGCCCTGATCGCGCGGCTGTCGGAGACCCCCGGGGACTTCCCGAGCGACAACTACGTGACCAACGAGACGTCTCTCCTCGACGTGGCTCCCGCGCTGCGCAATCCAGCGCTGAAGGGGCGCGCCTACGTCGGCGTCGGCCCCGAACAGAACCTGACCTACCTCGCGCTGCTCGAGCCGGCGGTCGCGTACATCGTCGACATTCGACGCGGGAATCTCCTCGAATTCATGGTGTTTCGCGGTTGCTTCGAGGCCTCTCGCACGCGCGCCGAGTTTCTCTCCGCCCTGCTCGCTCGTCGCCCGAGGGCGGCCGACGCCGGCGCGGGCTTCGCGCCGCTCGCCGAGGCGTTCCTCACCGCACCCGCCGATCGCGCGCTGCGCGACGAGGGCGTCGCGCGCACCTCTGCCGTGCTCGATCGTCTCCGGGTCGTGCGCGCCAAGGGCGACGACGAGGCGATCGCGCGGATCCACGACGCCTTCTTCACCCGCGGCTTCGCGCTCGCGTACACGATGAAGAACAGCGGGAGGAAGTACCCGACCCTCGCCGAGAACCTCGCCGCGAGAGATCCGAGCGGGGCCGAGGCCAGCTTCCTCGCGTCGGAGGAGAGCTACGCGCGCGTTCGCCGGCTCGTCGTCGAGAACCGGGTGGTTCCGATCGTGGGCGACTTCGGCGGCACCCACGCGCTCCGGGCGGTGGCCGCCGACATGCGCACGCGCGGGCTGCTGCTCGGCGCGTTCTACACGTCCAACGTCGAGCAATACCTGTTCGAGCCGAAGACGTACGGACAGTTCGCCGCGAGCGTCGCCGCCATGCCGCGCGACGAGGCGAGCCTGCTCGTGCGGGTGTGGTTCGATCAGGGCAAGCCGCACCCCGCGCAGCGACCGGGCCATCGCACGACGCAGCTCACCATCGCCGCGAACGCCTTCCTCGCGCGCGCCGACAAGAAGCCGTTCGTCAGCTACTGGGAGGTCGTGAACCAACCGCCCTGAGCGGCGCTCAGGCGCGCGGCGTGGGGATCCCGAGCCCGGGCCACAGCACCCGGCCCTCGTCGATCTCCTTCATGAACCACGCGTGGTAGCCGCGCGCGAGGATCCACTCGATGCGATCGCCGCGCCAGAAGATCTTGTGGCGCTCGACGTCGAGGTTCGCGGGCGCCTGGCCGAGGTAGCTCTTCACCCGCTCGAGATCGGCCTTGCACGCGTCGAGCTGCCGCATGCGCTTGTACCAGGCGAGGAGCGAGGGCCAGCGCTCGCCCTCGAACGGAACGTTCAGCATCTTCGCGCCCGAGAGCTGCGCGAAGAGCGCGTAGTCCGCGACCGAGAGCGCGCCGCACACGTACTCGCGACCGCGCAGCTCGTTCTCGAGCGCGGTGTAGATCTGGGCGAGGTCTGCGCGGGCGGCGTCGTGCAGCCCGGCCGGCATCGAGTCGGGGCGCTCGGCCCAGACCCAGTAGGAGATGTCGATCAGGATCGCGTCGATGACCGTGTCGGAGCAGCGCTCCCATGCGCGCGCGCGCACCCAACCGGCGGGCGTCGACGGGTACACCGGGTGCTCGGGGAAGACCCGCTCGAGGTAGGCGACGATGTCCGACGAGTTGACGACGACGAGCCCGTCGTGGACCAGCGTCGGCACCTCGATACGCGCGTTGACCGCGGCGAGCTTGTCGCGGTTCTTGAGGCTCAATCCGTCGACGACCTCGTAGTCGAGGCGCTTGTGGTCGAGGACGAGACGGACCTTGCGGGCGAAGGGGCTGAACGCGTTGTCGTAGAGAGCGAGCATGCGTTCGCGTGCATAGGGGCGAACCTCGCCTCCGTCCACCCGACGCTGGTGCCCGATCGAGTTGGGGTTCATCATCGCCGCATGCGCTGGCTCGCCGCAGGGCTCCTCTTGCTTACGTCCTGCAGCAAGACGACGTCCGTGGAGCGCGCCGAGGCGGCGAAGCTCGATCGCATCTTCCGCGACGCGGCCACCGTCGACGACGTCCTCGCGCAGATCGGGGAGCACGAGCTGCGCTCGCCGCGCAGGGCGTGGGGGTTCGGCTACGAGGTCACGAACCTCCGCCTCGGCGCGCCGTTCTACTGCGACATCAGCCTCGGCGCCGTCGACGGGAAGCTCGCGGTGTGGCGCGGCGTATGCGAGGTCACCCGCAGTCGATGGGAGGTCATCGACAAGGAGCTCCTCCAGCGTTTTCCGAGCTTCTACCGCCTCGAGTCATGGAGCCTGTCGCCGGGCTTCGGGTTCGCCGGTCGCCGCGCGGAGCTGATGCAGGCGCGCGACGAGCGGCGGCGCGCTGCGCTCGGCGCCATGACGGACGTGGCGGTGACCGGCGAGCTGCGCGAGCGCTACGAGCACATGCTCAATGAGCATTACGCGGCGAACATCGGCGAGGACGACTGCAGCAACGATGTTATGTATGCGCACCTCATCGCCAGGGCCGGCCGCTGGGATCTGCTGCGCAACGCGCTCCGCGGTCCGAACCCGAGCGGCCGCGCGGGGGCGGCGGTGGCGCTCCTCGAGCGAGGAGAGCTGTCGGACGAGGATCGGCGCGCCATCCGCGCGCTGAAGGACATCGTCGTGCGCGTGTGCCACGGCTCGTTCTCCCAGCAGGACGATCAGCTGCGCAACGTGCTGACGGCGGCGAGCTACAATTTTCGCGGCACGTGCGCGGCCCTACCGTACCCAAAGAGCGGTCCCCAGCTCCTGCTGCGCACCGAGCTCGAGCAGCCGGACCTCAACTGGCTCGCGATGGACGAGGCAAAGTGCGCGTCGCTCCGCGCAGGGGTCCGCGGCACCGGCGGCCCGAGCCACACGCCGGTGCTCACCGTCTCGCTCACCGCGCTCACATCGAGCGCGGATGGGACCCACTCCGCTGCGATGAGAGGGGTTGTGCGGTTGGTCGAGCAGGAGCAGTCGCAGCACACGTGCATGGGGACCGGTCGAAGCGAGGAGGAGGCCGTTCGCAAGGGGACCTCCTGCGTCGTCGACGCGGCAGCCAAAGCGCTGTCACCGAGTCCGGCGAAGTAGCGGCGCGAGCTCGCGTCGCGGTGGCCGTTGTTCGCTCACTCCACCGTGATCGGCACTTCGTAGACCTCGTCGGCGGGGTGGCCGGCGGCGGCGTGGACGCGGCGCACGGCCTCGATGTCCGGACCCTCGGCGAGGCAGAAGACCTTGCCGCTCTTGGGATCCGCCCACGCCTTGATGAAGCGGACGCCCTCCTTGCCCTCGATCGCGGTGTCCTTCGCGTGCTCCGCGCGCAGCTGCTCGGCGGTGAGCCCCTTCATCCCGCTGTGCACATCCATGAATAGCGCCATCGGTCGCTCCTGGTTGGTGGTTGGACGTGCGTTCCTTCAGCAAGACGAGGGCCGGCGTCGGAACGCAGCGCAAACCTCACTCGCGTCGTGGAGACGTGCGCGAAGGCTTCGTTGTCGAGCGGTGCAACTCGTGCGCAACGCGCCGGTACGGAAGCGATCGTCCGCTCCCCGACGCCCGATCACTCGTCCGTGTCGGTCGGCTCCGAGAGCTTCGCGCCGTCGACGCGCCGCTCGAGGAGCTCCCGTTGCTTGGCCTCGAGTGTGCGCTCCGCATCGGTCCGGCCGTGCAAACGCACGTTCGTCTCCGCGCGCTTCTTCTCTTCGGCCTTCGCCTTGCGCTTGCGGAACTTGTTGAGGTTGACGACGTTCGACATGGCGGAGCACCGATCCTAGCTCGACCGGGCCCACGGCGCCCGCCGCGCAGCGTCGGGGGACATGCTTCTTCAGAAGCCGCGCGACGGTAGCTCGGGGCTGCGCTGCAGCCAGTTGTCTGCCGGGTACGCGCACGTCGCGTCGATCGCGTGCAGGGTGTACGCGTGACGCGAGTGGGCGGAGGTGTTGGCGCCGCTCAGGTGCGGCAGGCGACCGTGCAAGACGACGAGCGTGCCCTTCGGCGCGACGAGCGGCACGTACGGGCCGTCCTCCGCCTCGGACCACGGCGGCCACGGTGTCGGGTCGAGCACGTCGGTGCGCACGCCGCCGTCGGCCGTGCGGACGAAGCGCGATTTCAGCGGCGCATGGTGTCCACCCGGAAGCGCCCACATGCAGCCGTTCTCGAGCGTCGCGTCCTCGAGCGCGAACCAGAAGCCGATGACGCTCAGGGGCTCGGTGTAGAGGTACGTGCCGTCCTGGTGGCACCTGACCTCGCCCCCGATGTGCGGCTGCTTGAAGATGTACATCGACTGCTGGAGACGCGGCTCGACGAGGCCCAGCTCGGCGGCCAGCGCGCGCAGCGCGGGCGTGCGCGAGAACGCGGAGAAGAGCGGATCGAGATCGTGAAGCGCGTGCCCGATCTTATTGATCGCGCGCGCCTTCGGCACCACCAGCGCGCCCGCCTCGTCGAAGGCGCCTTCCTCGAAGAAGAAGCGGATCCGGTCGCCGCTCGACAAGAAGTATTCGTCTGTCGTGCGCCGCTGGTCGTGCGTCGTGAACACCGAGCGCACCGGCCCCGGCTCGAACGCGCCCACGAGCTCGTCCGCGCGCGCTCGCAGCGCGTCGCACGCATCGCGGCTCGCGAAGCCCTCGAGGAGCAGGAAACCGTCGCGCTCGAAGCGGTGTTTGCGTGATGCGGCCGGCGTGGTCACGGGGAGACCTTGAACGCTCGCACGCACGTCGTGACTCCGGGCACCGCGCGCCACGTGAGCGCACGAATGCGATCGCGCAGACATTCATTCACCGTCGGCTGATCGGGCTCGGACGTCACCGTTGCGCCAATCAGCCTGCCGTTGCGGACCGCGAGGCTCGCCGAAGCCTTCCCGGTGAGTCCACAGACTGCGGCGAGCTGGCCGCCCACCGGAGACGCGCACTCCTTGGTGGTCAGTGTGTCGGCGTCGGCTTCGGTGACCTGGCTCTTCAGCGCCTCTTCGAACGTCGGGAGCGGCTTCGTCGCCGAGGGCTTCTTCCCGGGGAGCTTCGAGGGGTCCGACTCGATGTGCAGCATCGCGTCGGGGGAGGCGCTCGCGGAGGAGACCGCCGTGGCAGAGGGGAGCGCGCTCGTGGAGGGGAGCGCGCTCGCCGACTGCGCCGGGGCGCTCGCGGGCGGTGTCGAGGGCGGAGCGCTCGTACCCGCGCAGGACGCACACAACAGCACGAGGGGAAGGGGCCAGCGCCACATCGCGACATCATTGCACCGTTCGTGCAGTGAAATCGCGGCGTACTCGGGACGGATTCATGTCGTAGTGGTGAATACAACGGCGTCCGGTCCGTCGAGCGTCCGCCATGACCGGAAGACTCGCGCTCCTCCTCTCGCTGTTCGTGCTCGGTTGTTCGTCCTCGACCGACGGAGGGACGATCGCTCCCGACGCCGCGGTCGACGAGGACGCGGCGGTCGACGAGGACACCGGCGCGGTCGACGAAGACGCCGCGCCGGACGCGGACCCCACGCCCGACACCTCCATCAAGGACACCGGCACGGCGCCCGACACTGCGGCGCCGATCGACACCGCAACGCCGGCCGATACCGGCACGGTTGCCGACACGGCCACGGCGCCGGACACCGCGAAGGCAGACACGAGCCCCGCCGACACGGGCCCGCCGCCCTGCAACACGCTCACGCCCGGGCCCTACGTGGTGCTCGACGCGCGTCGCGAGAATCTCCCGCCCGGGCTCACGTGGACCGGCGGCGTGATCGCGGATGGCGTCTACCAGCTCTCGACCTACGTGGAATACAACGGCCCGAGCGGCCTCGGCACCTATCAACCGGGTGGTCGCGACGGCGAGACGATCGAGGTCTCGGGCACCACGTGGAAGAAGGCCAACCGTGTCGTCGGCGGCTATCCCAACAAGTACCGCAACTACACCGCGGCGCTCACCGGCTCCGATTGGAAGCTGACGATGAGCTGCCCCACGATGTCGACGGTCGGCACGACCGGCCAGTACTCGGTGACGACCACCGGCTTCAAACTGTTCCAGGGCTACACGACGACGGGCAGCATCTCGACGTACGTGAAGAAGTAGCGCTCGCCGTTGAACCTACGGCAGGCAGAGGCTGCCGGCGGAGATGCGGCCGCAGCCGAGGCTGATCGTGCCGCTCGGATCGTAGGCGCAGCACACGTAGCCGCAGCCGGTGATCATCGCGCAGTCGAGGTTCGTCTTGCACTTGCCGCCGTACTTGCCCGACTCGGAGCACACGGGAGGCGTGCTCGTGTCCATGACCGTGCCGGTGTCGACCGTGCCGCTGTCGATCTCGCCCGAGTCCGCGACCGCGCTGTCGATCGGCGTGGCGCTGTCGATCGGCGTGGTGCTGTCTCCGGCGGTGCCGCTGTCGGTCGCGGTCGCGCCGGTGTCGGCGGCGGAGCTCGAGTCGCTCGCGGGCGCGTCGCTCGTCGCGCCGGTGTCGGTCGTCGTCCCCGCCGAGTCGGTGCGTCCGGGACCGCTCGTCGACTCCGGATCCTCGGCGGTCGCGCACGCGCTCGCGAGCGACGCCGTCAACACGAGGGCAAAGCGCGTTCGCATGGGGCGAAAGGATGTCGCGTTCCGCGCCGCAGACAAGCGCGAAACCGCCACCTACAACGGAGCTAATCGGCGGAGCCGGTGTCGGGCGGGACGAGGTTCCCCGAGCTCACGTCGAACGGGGGGGCGGTGTCCGCCGAGCCGGTGTCCACCGTGCTGGTGTCCGGCGCCACGAGGTTCCCCGACGTGACGTCGGGCGGCGGCGTCCCGGTGTCGGGCGCGACGAGGTTGCCCGAGGTCACGTCGTCGCGGACGTCGGCCCCGGCGTCGCCCTTTTCTTCGGTGCTGACGTTGCCGCCGCACGCGACGACATAGCTCACCGTCGCGAGACCGACCGTCGCGACCAACAACTTGCGACCGTACTTGGGGGGCGCCGGCATGCGGCTCAGCCTACCATCGGCTGCGGCTTGCGCGAGATGGGGATGCCCCGCGCCTCGAAGGGAGCGACGACGAGCCGCGCCATCGAGCGGGTCGCGAGGTTCAGGTACGCGTCGGTCTCCATCCACGAGAGCGCGTGCGCCTCGCGCGACACCGGTTTCTTGCGACGACGCAAGCCCTCCCACTGCAGCTGAATGGCGTGGATCGCCATATCTGCATGCCGACCGAGATGCTCTCTGCCCTTCGCGTCAATGTGCGGGAGCGCCCATTCGAGGAAGCTCCACCCGAACGTGCCGTGCGCCGCTTCGTCCTTCACGATCCGCCCGAGCACCGCCTTGGAGAGCGGGTGTTGCGCGGCCTTCCAGGTGCCGCGGAGCAGCGGGATCGAGAGCGTCTCCCCGACGCAGAAGAACCGCACGCACAGCTCGGCCGCGCGCAGCACCGGGGGCAGGTCGGGCGCGGCGTCCATCGCGAGCCGGTGCGGGTCGTGGATGATCTCGGTGCCGCCCCCGAGCTCCATCGCCATGCGCGCGCAGAGCTCGACGTGCACCATCTCGTCGAGCGGGAACCGCGTGGCCATCGCGATGAGATCGAGCGGGGCGCGGCACTCGATCAGCGCCTTGAGCGTGGCCGCGCACGCGACGCCGGTGCGGTGCTCCTGGAACGCGGCGCCCGTCCACGACTTGCGCGCCGCGATCACGTCGCTCGGCTCGTATTTCGAGGGATCCAGCGTGCCCCACGGCATCTGCTCGACCTCGGGGCGCATGTGCCGGTAGCGCTTCTCGATGTTGCCGCCGAACAGCTCGAGCTCGAACAGCTCGCCGAGGACCTCATCCGCCATCGGTCGCGTCTCCGTCGACGGCGGCGTCCGCGTCGGTCGTCGTCGCGTCCGCAGTGCCCGTGTCGGTCACCGCGGTGTCGGCGACGCCGGTGTCGGCGACGCCGGTGTCGGCGACGCCGGTGTCGACGAAGTCGGGCGCGACGAGGTTGCCCGACGTCTCGCCGAACGGGCCGTCGCACGCCGCGTAGTTGATCGACGCGACGCCGATCGCCGCGACCAGGAGCTTACGTCGTTGCATCGCGCGTCAGCGTAGCACTCGCTACGGCAGCCGCTTCCATCCGGCGACGCAGCTCTTGCCCGCGCTGGTCGCCATCGAGAGCTTCGCGCACAGCTCGTAGTCCTGCTTCGCGAGCTCCTTGCGGCCGACCTTCTCGCGCACGCGCGCGCGCGCCTCGTAGGCGTCCTGCAGGTTGCGGCAGGCAGGATCGGACGGCTCGACGGCGTTGGACAGCTCCGATTCGGCCTTGTCCCACGCGCCCTTCTTCTCCCACGCGAGCCCGAGGCGGTAGTTCGCCCAGCAGAACGTCGGCTTGAGCGCGACCGCCTTGGTGAGCGCTTCGATCGCGTGGTCGGCGTCGCCCTTCTCGAGGTGTGCGCCGCCGAGGTCGTACCAGGCGAGCTCCGGCGTTTTGTAGAGGATGTCCTCGGCGAGCGGCCGCAGCACGACGATCGCCTCGTCGAACTTCTTCTGGTGGATGAGGATGACGCCGAGCGTGTGCTTCGCGGGCCGATACTCCATGTCCGCGGCGACCGCCTTGCGCGCGTACTTCTCGGCCTCGTCCCATCGGCAGTCGTTCTCGAGCTGGCAGAGGGCCATGTAGAGGATGGCCACGAAGTGGTGCGCCTCGGCGTGCAGCTCGTCGGCGTTCGAGGCCTTCTGCGCGTGGTCCATCGCGGAGCGCACCCGGCCGTTCTTCCAGTCGTCCTGGGCGAGATCGAACTCGGCGCGCGAGACCTTCTCCGGATCGGCGCCGGCGGGGACGCCGTTGGTCGGCCGGATGCAGCCGGCGAGCGCGAGGGGGAGGACGAGGGCGAGGAGCGAGCTTCGCATGGTCATGCCGCGATGCCCGCTCCCCGTACCAGTGGCCAAGTTCTATGCGCGAGTACCGGTCTTCATGGTCACGTCGACCGCCGCTCCGCCGCGCTGCACGGCGATCCGCACCTCCTGCTCCGCCTTGTCGGCGAGGAAGATCGAGAGCTGGCGCGGACCCTCGATGTTGGTGCCGTCGATCGAGAGGATGAGATCGCCGACGACGAGGCCGGCCTTCTCGGCGGGGCCGCCCGGCTCGATCGCGACGACCACCACTGCGTTGCCGCTCGCGAGGCGCACCGGCGCGACGCCGACGCCGAGGTAGCCGCGCCGGATCTTGCCGTGGGACAGAAGCTCGTCGACCACGCGCTTGAGCGTGACCGTCGGCACCGCGAGGCCCTGGTGGTTCATCCCGAGCGCGCGCCCCTTCGCGTCGAGCAGCAGGCTGCCGGAGAAGCCGCGCGGCGCGCCGCCGTCGACCTGCACGTAGCGATCGATGCGCCCGCCCGCGCGGGTGCGGAACCCGTCGCCGAGCGCGCCGATCATCCCGAGCGCGGCGCGTACGGTCTTGCCGGGCCGCGCGAGCGAGAGCGTGAGCTGGCCCACGCGGGTCTGATCGAGCTCGGCGAACGGCGCCGGCGCGAGGCCGCCGTCCACGCGGAGCACTGCGATGTCGGTCGAGGGATCGCGACCGACGAGCTTTCCCTCGCGGGTCGTTCCGTCCGCGACGCCGAGCGTCGCGTCTCCCTCGACGAGGTGGGCGGCCGTCACCACGAGGTCGCTCGTGAAGGCAAGGGCGCTCCCGCCGCGGCAGCCGGCGGTCTCGACGCGGAGGACGGAGTGCCCGTGGGCAGCGACGAGGTCTGCGAGATCATCCGAGATTTGTGCGGCGATGGTCATGCCGCATGGGTACGCACCGCGGCGCGCGAGCACATCGCCCGGAAGCCCGGGCGCCGTCCTGCTCTTTCGGGGAGGTTCGCGCCCTTCTCCGGTCTGGCAGCATCTCTCTACCGTGGTCGCCCGCGCCCTCCGAGTCCTCGTCGTCGCCAGCGATCCGCTGGTGCGCTCGATCCTCGAGGAGCGCATCGTCTCCGAGGGCCACGCGATCAGCGCCGGCGAGGCCGACATCGCCGTGGTCGATCTCGCCTACGCCACGTTCGAGAAGCTGCGCATCCCCGTCGTCGCGCTCGCGGCCGACCGCAAGAGCGGCGACGCGGCGTGGGCCTCGGGTGCGCGCGCGGTGGTGGCGCGCACCGCCGAGCCCGAGACGCTGTCGGCCGCCATCCTCGCGGCGAGCGCTGGGCTCGTCTCCTACGATCGCGAGCTCGTCGGGTTCGCGCCGCGCGCCGCGCTCGATCCGCGCGAGGCAGAGGAGCTCACCGCGCGAGAGCTCGAGGTGCTGCAACACCTCGCCTCGGGCCTCGCCAACAAAGAGATCGCCGCGCGCCTCGGCATCAGCGATCACACCGTGAAATTCCACGTCAACGCGGTCCTCACCAAGCTCAACGCCGACAGCCGCACCGAGGCCGTGGTGCGCGGCGTTCGACTCGGGCTGGTGATCCTCTAACCTTTCCAGCATGCGCTGGCTGCTGTGTGCGTTCGTGGTCGCGTGCAGCGAGCCGCCGAAGCCGGCCGCGAAGCCCGCGCCGGCGGTCGCTTCGGCGGCCCCTTCACCGAGCGCGTCGGTGTCGGCCGAGGCCGCGAAGCCCAAGCTCGTCGTGCACATGGTGCCGCTCGGCGACGTTCCCCTCGAAGACCTCGAGGTCGCGAAGAAGGGCCTCCTCGCGCAGGCGCCGTTCACCATCGCGATCGAGGAGCGCCTCGCGCTCCCGGAGACCGCGCGCACCGCGGAGAAGGCCCGCTACTCCGCCGACGCGCTGCTCGCGTTCCTCCAGCACTTCCAGGCCATGCCGCGCGACAAGGTGCTCGGCGTGACCGACGTCGACATCGTCACGCCGAAGAACGGCGTGAACAACTGGGGCATCCTCGGCTTGGGTGACATCGCCGGGAAGACCTGCGTCATCTCCACCCATCGGATGCGCCGAAAGTGGGAGGCGGGCGGGGGCGCGCCCGAGCCGCTGGTCCGCGAGCGGCTATGGAAGATCTCGCTCCACGAGCTCGGTCACACGTTCGGTCTCCCGCACTGCCCCAACAAGGGCTGCCTCATGCAGGACGCGCACGGCACCGTGAAGACGGTCGACGAAGAGACGGCGCTCTGCACCGACTGCCGCGCGCGCTTCACCGAAGTGCTGCGCTAGAACTTCTTCTGCCACCACTCGCCGGAGCTCTTCTTCGTGGTCGAAGTGGGCGCGGGTGTCGTCTTCTTCGCCGTCGACGTGGCGGCGGGCTTCGGCGTGGGCTTCGGCGAGGCCACGGGCTTGCTCGTGGCCACGGGCTTCGGGGCCGCGACGGGCTTCGGCGCGGGGGGCGGCGGCGGGGGCGCGGCGCTCGGCTGCGGCTCGGG